>CAYVBG010000035.1:0-11461 GCA_964449205.1 uncultured Zetaproteobacteria bacterium
GGGGGGGGGGGGGGGGCCGGACCCGAGACGCCGGGGGGCGAGGCGCGCGCCTTGGACTGCCTGATTCCCGGCCCCAAGCCGAGACGGAAGAGGTAAGTTGACCCCTCTGCAAACCGTTTGTAGCTTCCCCGAAGGCGGGGCGAGAGGTGTTGATGTCCGTATGATGACGGCATCCCTGACGGCACCCGAAAAAATCGAATTGGGAAATGCCTTGGATATCAGCATGTTGCATGGTTAGTTCGAGTCCCGCCGCCTCCACCAGCTTGGCCGGTCGGCTCCGACAGGTCCGAACCGCAACTCCCAACGGCGCCCCGGCGCCGTTTTTCCGCACTTCGCGCAGGGGCAAGCGGCGCTTGACAGTGCAGGGGACATGGGGATAGTTGCCTTGCCCGGTCTGCGTGACGTGGATCACTAATGCTCAGGGGAGGAGTATGACAGCCGGCTATCTGGCCACGCAGTATGCGCCCATCTTCATCTTCATCCTGATCGCGTTTGCGATGGGGGCGATGCCGCTGATGCTGACGGTGTTCATTGCGCCCCAGCGGCCCGACGCCGAGAAGCTTTCGGCCTATGAGTGCGGTTTCGAGGCGTTTGAGGATGCGCGCATGCAGTTTGATGTGCGCTTCTATCTGGTGGCGATCCTGTTTGTGGTGTTCGATGTGGAGACGGCGTTCATGTTTCCTTGGGCCGTGGTCCTCGATCATATCGGTCTGTTCGGTTTGATCGAGATGCTGCTGTTTCTGGTTATTTTGCTGGTCGGCTATCTCTACGCCTGGAAGAAGGGTGCGTTGCAGTGGGAATAGAAGGCGTGCTGAACAAGGGGTTCGTCACCACGACGGCGGACAAGGTCATCAACTGGGCCCGCACCGGATCGCTGTGGCCGATGACCTTCGGGCTGGCCTGTTGCGCGGTGGAGATGATGCATGCGGGCGCCTCCCGTTACGATCTCGACCGCTTTGGCGTCGTGTTCCGTCCCAGTCCGCGCCAGTCGGATGTGATGATCGTGGCGGGCACATTGGTGAACAAGATGGCCCCGGCGCTGCGCAAGGTGTACGATCAGATGTCCGAGCCTCGTTGGGTGATATCCATGGGCTCCTGCGCCAACGGTGGCGGTTACTATCACTATTCCTACGCCATCACGCGCGGTTGCGACCGGATCGTGCCGGTGGATATTTATGTGCCGGGCTGCCCGCCGACGGCGGAAGCCCTGCTCTATGGCATCATCCAGTTGCAGGAAAAAATCAAGCGTACGAACACGATAGCGCGGTAGCGTCATGAGCGGCGGTCAGGCAAAGCGAAACGAAACGGCTGTGTGGCCGGAGATCGAGGCGCTGAAGGATCGCTTCGGCGATGCGGTGCTTTCCGTGGAGGAAGGACTGGACATGCCCTGCGTGCATGTGGCGCGCGAGGCGGTTGTCGAGGTGTGTCATTTTTTGGCCGGGCAGGGCTACGAGCAGTTGATGGATTTGTGCGGCGTGGACATGAGCGAGTATCCGGATTGGCCTGCTGAAGCGCCGCGTTTTCAGGTGGTCTATCATCTGCTTTCGGTGTCGAAGAACCGGCGTTTGCGGCTGAAGGTGGGCGCCGATGAGCGCGATCTGGTTGGTTCGGTGACCGAGGTGTGGCCGACGGCCAACTGGTTTGAGCGCGAGGCGTTCGATCTGTTCGGGATTCTGTTCGTCAATCATCCCGATTTGCGCCGGATCCTGACCGACTATGGATTCGAGGGGCATCCGTTGCGCAAGGATTTTCCGCTGGTCGGGCGCGTGGAGCTGTTTTTCGACGAGGCGCAGTGGCGCTGCGTCTATCGGCCGAACAAGCTGGAGAATCGCGTGCTGATTCCCAAGACCTGGCCGGGAGTGGATCGTGGCTGAGATTCAGAACTACACCATCAACTTCGGCCCGCAGCATCCGAGCGCGCATGGCGTGTTGCGGCTGGTGCTGGAGCTGGATGGCGAGGTGGTGGAGCGCGCCGATCCGCATATCGGTCTGTTGCATCGTGGCACCGAAAAGCTGTTCGAATACAAGACCTACCTGCAGGACTTGCCGTATTTCGACCGTTTCGACTATGTGTCCATGATGTCCAACGAGCATGCGTTCGTGCTGGCGGTGGAGAAGCTGTTGGGTGTGGCTCCGCCGGAGCGGGCGCAGTACATCCGGGTGATGTTCGCGGAGCTGACGCGCATTTTGAACCATTGCCTGTGGCTGGGCGCGCATGCGCTGGATATCGGCGCGATGACGGTGTTTCTGTATTGTTTTCGGGAGCGCGAGGATATCTTCGACTATTACGAGGCGGTGTCCGGCGCGCGCATGCATGCGGCCTATTTCCGGCCCGGCGGCGTGGCCAGGGATCTGCCCGAAGGCTTGCTGGAGAAGATTGCCGGCTTCACCGAGCGCTTTCCCGGTTATGTCGATGAGTACGAAACCCTGCTGACCGAAAACCGTATCTGGAAGCAGCGCACGGTGGATATTGCGGTGGTGGACAAGGAGTCGGCATTGGCGTGGGGGTTCACGGGTCCGATGTTGCGCGGTTCCGGCGTGGCCTGGGACTTGCGCAAGGCCCAGCCCTATGATGTGTATGACCGGATGGATTTCGAGATTCCGGTGGGTGCGACGGGCGATTGCTACGACCGTTATCTGGTGCGTGTGGAGGAGATGCGCCAGTCCAACGAAATCGTGAAGCAGTGCGTGGAATGGCTGGCTGCCCATCCCGGGCCGGTGAAGGTGGATGACTACAAGCTGGTCAATCCGCCGCGCGCCGAGATGAAGCGCGACATGGAATCGTTGATTCACCACTTCAAGTATTTCTCCGAAGGGTTCCATACGCCGCCGGGCGAGGTGTACGCCGCCGTGGAGCAGCCCAAGGGCGAGTTGGGCGTATACATCGTTTCCGATGGCTCGAACAAGCCCTATCGGGTCAAGGTGCGGGCGCCCGATTATGCGCATCTGGAGGCGCTGGATTTCATGTGCCGGGGGCACATGATCGCCGACGTGGTGACCATCATCGGCACGCAGGACATCGTGTTCGGGAGCATTGACCGATGAACGCGACGAAGCCTGTTTTCTCTGAATCGCGCATGCGCGAGATCAAGGATCTCGTGGCGCGTTATCCGGCGCCGCGATCGGCATTGCTGCCTGTGCTGCACATGGCGCAGGAGGATTTTGGCTGGCTTTCGCCCGAGGTGCAGCAGATGGTGGCCGATGTGCTCGGCGTGAGTCTGATGCAGGTGCGTGAGGTGGTCACATTTTACACCATGTTTCGCGAACGTCCCTGCGGCAGGTATCTGCTGGAGGTGTGCACCAACGCTTCCTGCATGCTGAACGGCGCCAACGAGCTGGTGGCGCACATGTGCGACCGGCTGGGCATTCGCGTGGGGGAAACCACGCCCGATGGCTTGTTCACCGTGACCGAGGTGGAATGCGCCGGTGCCTGCGGTGGCGCGCCGGTGGTGCAGATCAACAATGAATACCATGAGCGTGTGACCCCGGCCGACATGGACGCCTTCATTGCGGAGAAGCGCGGCGATGCGGGAGGTGAGGCATGATTCCGTCCGATCCTTCAAAGGTCACCGCCATTTGCTTTGACCGCATCCATATCGAGGGGCAGCGGCATTTGGAGGTGGCGCGCAAGAATGGCGCTTATCGCTTTCTGCCGACGGTGCTCAATGAGTTCGACGCCGATCGCATCATCGACGAGGTCAAGACCTCCGGTATTCGCGGGCGCGGCGGCGCGGGGTTCCCCACCGGCCTGAAATGGTCGTTCGTGCCGCGCAACACCGGCAAGCCGGTGTATCTGCTGTGCAACGCAGACGAGGGCGAGCCGGGCACATTCAAGGATCGCGACATCATGCGCTACGACCCGCATCTGCTGATCGAGGGTATGATCATGGCGGGCTTCGCATTGGGCGTGCGCGATGCCTACATCTATATCCGCGGCGAATTCAAGCGCGAGGCCGGGATCCTGAACGAGGCCATCCGCGAGGCCTATGCGGCGAATCTGCTTGGCGAGCGGATTCTGGGCACGGAATTCTCGATGAATCTTACCGTGCATCGCGGGGCGGGCGCCTACATCTGCGGCGAGGAAACGGCGCTGATCGAGTCGCTCGAAGGCAAGCCGGGTCGTCCGCGCTTCAAGCCGCCGTTTCCGGCGGTGGAGGGCTTCTACCGCTGTCCGACGGTGGTGAACAATGTGGAGACACTGGCCACGATTCCGGCCATTCTGGAGCATGGTGGCGATTGGCATGCGAAGATCGGCGTGCCAAACAATACCGGCATGAAGATTTTCTCGGTGTCCGGGCAGGTGAAGAAGCCGGGCAACTACGAGGTGCCGATGGGCACGCCGCTGAAGACACTGATCGAGGAGTATTGCGGCGGTTTGCAGCATGGGGATGTGCCGAAGGCGATCATTCCCGGGGGGTCTTCCGCGCCGTGGCTGACGGCGGAACACTACGAGATTCCGCTGACGTTCGACGATCTGATGAAGGCGGGCTCGATGCTGGGCTCCGGCGCCATCATTGTGATGGACGAGACGGCCGATGTGCTGGCCGTGGCGCGTCGGCTCAGCCACTTCTACGCCCATGAATCTTGCGGCCAGTGCACGCCCTGCCGCGAGGGCACGGCGTGGCTGGAGAGTGTGCTGGAGCGCATCGAGCATGGCCAGGGGCGGCCGGGCGATATCGAGGTGTTGCAGGATGCGGCGAAACACATGGCCGGACGCACGATCTGCGCGCTGGCGGATGGCGCGGCGGCGCCGGTGCTGTCCGTCATCCGGCATTTTCCGGACGCGGTGCGCGCCGGCATTGCGGAGAAGGCGGCATGACCACGCTGTATATCAATGACAAGGAAGTGACGGTGGCGCCGGGAACCAGCATTCTGGAGGCCTGCCGCGCCAACGGCGTCAATGTGCCCTATTTCTGCTATCACCCCGAGCTGTCGGTGGCTGCGAACTGTCGCATGTGTCTGGTGGAGGTGGAGGGTTGGAACAAGCCGGCGGCCAGTTGCTGCACGCCGGTGGCCGAGGGCATGAAGGTGTATACCGACACCGAGGGGATCCGCGAGGATCACAAGATGGTGATGGAGTATCTGCTCCTGAATCATCCGCTGGACTGCCCGGTGTGCGATCAAGGCGGGCAATGCAAGTTGCAGGACTATGCCGTGGAATACGGCCCCGACCGTGGGCGGTTCAGCGAAAACAAGCGCGCGGTCAACGACTACGAGCTGGGCCCCTTTGTCACCACCTGCATGACCCGCTGCATCCATTGCACCCGTTGCGTGCGCTTTGCGGACGAGATTGCCGGCACCGGCGACATGGGCGTGTTGAACCGCGGCGATCGCATGACCATTGCCGGCATCGTGGATGAGTGCCTGTCCTCCGAGTTGTCCGGAAATCTGCCGGATATCTGCCCGGTCGGCGCGCTTCTGGACGGCCCCAGCCACGACGTGGCGCGACCGTGGGAGCTGACCGCGCACAAGTCCACTTGCACCCAGTGTCCGAATGGCTGCGATATCCATATCGAATCGCGCGGCGAGCAGGTGATTCGCATTCAGCCCGTCAAGGGCAGCCCCGAGCCGTGGCTGTGCGACCGCGGGCGCTATGTGTATGACGCCTTCCGTTCCGGGGAGCGGATCCTCGCGCCGCATGTGCGCAAGGATGGGCGGCTGGTCGAGGTGGGCTGGGATACGGCGGTGGATCGCGCCGTGGCGCTGCTCAAGGGCAAGCGCGTGGGCATGCTGTTTTCGCCGGATTGGAGCGTGGAAGGTTTCACCGCCATTCGCCTGCTGCACGACGTGGCGTTTCCGAAGGCGAAGGTGGCGTTTGACTTGCATCGGCGCGATCTGCGGCCGTTTGCGTTCGAGGAGGGGTTTGCGCAGACCACGCAGCAAATCGAGGACGCCGATCAGGTGGTGGTGCTCGGCTGCGACTTGCGTCAGCGCCTGCCGCTGGTGATGCAGCGTTTGCGCAAGCGGCTGCGCAATGGCAAGCCGGTGACGCGTATTGGCAGCATGAACTACCGCACCAACGCCGCCATCACGAAGGAGGCGCTGATTCGGCCGCGCGACTGGGCGGCGGTGATTGCCCGCGCGATGGAACAGGTGATCGAATTGGGGCGGACGGCCGCCGGCATGAAGGAATGGATGGCGGCCGTGCCCGGGCGTCACGAGGCGGGCAAGCTGTTGGGCGATGCGTTGATTGCCGATTCCTGCTCCCTGATCGTGGGCGAGGAGATTCGCAGTCACCCGGATGCGGCGGCGCTGATTCACGGACTGGATCTGCTGATGCGGGGTTGCGGCCATGCCGAGGCCGGGCGCGACGGGCGCAACCTGGTGCCCGAGGGCATGAATGCGCAGGCGCTCTCGGCGGTGTTCGGCGATGTGCGGGTGTCGGCCGGCGAGATTTTCGAGGCGGCGGCCGGAGGCGAGCTGGACGTGATTTTGCTCATTGGCAGCGATCCGGTGGGCGACGGCTTGTTCCCGGCCGAGGCGCGCCGGGCGCTGGATGCCGTGCCGCTGGTGCAGGTGGGGGCGATTGCCGGCCAGATCAGCGAGCGGGCCGAGGTCATGCTGCCCGCCGCCGCCTATTCCGAGATCGAAGGCACGTTCATCAACATGGAGGGGCGGGTGCGCGTGGCGACGAACCCGATATCCTCGGTGGGGCAGGAGCGGCCGTTGTGGAAGGTGATGATGCGTCTGGCCCAGGCCATGGGCGCGGAGGTTCCGGCGGTGGACATGGCCGAGTTGCGCGAGCATGTCAAACGCTTCCTGCCCGAGCTGGACCATGCCTGGCGGGCGCATGAGATCGACAGCTTCATGATGCCCACCCGGCGCAATCCGAAAACGGCGCACCTGCCGGCGGCGGATGTGTTTCCGGACGATGCGCTGGATGTGGTCAGCCGATATTCGATGTATCGCGAGGGCATGTGGGCCCGTGCCAGTGCGTTGTTGCGGCATGCGGCCATGCTGCACCGGCTGGATGACGTGCTGGTGCATCCGGACACCTTGAAGGCGCTGGGGCTTGCGCCGGGCGAGTTGGCCGTGTGTTCGACACAGGGCGAGCAACGATTCGAAATCGGCACGCGCGAGGATGTGTCGCCGGGCGTGTTGTTCGTGGCCAAGCGCGGCGTGGCGGGCGATTTGTCCAGCGAGATCGCCGTGCGGCTGGGCGGAGGCGCGTGATGGGCTGGCTGGAGGTGGCGAAGACAGGCGGCATCTGGGCGCTGGAAGTGCTGGCCATCGCCGTGCCGGTGGCCTTGTCGGTTGCGTACATCACCTACATGGAGCGGCGCATCATCGGCTGGATGCAGGTGCGCAAGGGCTGCAATCGTGTGGGGCCGGCCGGGCTGTTGCAGCCGATCGCCGATGGCATCAAACTGTTTTTGAAAGAGACCATCATCCCGACGGCGGCGAACAAGTTCCTGTTCGTGGCCGCGCCGGTGATGTCGCTGCTGCCGGTGTTGGTGGCGTTTGCGGTGATTCCGTTCGGCGAGACCACGCTGTTTGGCCTCTGGGAGACCGCGCATGTGATGGCCATTTCCGACCTGAATGTGGGCGTGCTGTATGTGATGGCCATCTCCAGTTTGGGCATCTACGGGATTTTGATGGCCGGCTGGGCCTCGAATTCCAAATACGCTTTTCTGGGCGCGATTCGCGCGACCTGCCAGATGGTGTCCTATGAGATTGCGATGGGATTTGCCATTGTCTGCGTGTTGATGCTGGCCGGCAGCCTGAATCTGGCCGAGATCGTGCGGGCGCAGCAGGGTGGCTTCTGGCACTGGTATGTGATTCCGCTGTTTCCGATGTTTCTGGTGTATTTCATTTCCGGCGTGGCGGAAACCAACCGTTCGCCGTTTGATCTGACGGAAGGCGAATCCGAGATTGTGGCCGGGTTCTTTGTCGAGTATTCCGGCATGTGGTTTGCCACCTTCTCGCTGGCGGAATACGCGGCGATGATTCTCATCAGTCTGATGACCTCCATCATGTTCCTGGGCGGCTGGGATGCGCCGTTGCCGTTTTTGGCGTTCATTCCCGGCACGGTATGGCTGCTGGGCAAGACGGCGTTCCTGATTTTCGTGTTCATCTGGTTCCGCGCCACGTTCCCGCGCTACCGCTACGATCAGCTGATGCGGCTGGGATGGAAGGTGTTCCTGCCGGTGACGTTGGTATGGATCGCGGTGGTGGGCGCGGCCATCTACACGCCGGGATTGTCCGACATCATCGGGTTCTGGCGGCCGGGAGGCGGCTTATGAGTTTCGTGCGACGGGCGGTTCGCACCTGGCTGCTCACGGAGCTGGTGCGCGGCTTGATGCTGACAGGCAAGTATCTGTTCAAGAAGAAAATCACGGTGGAATACCCGGAGGAGCGCACGCCGCTCTCGCCGCGGTTTCGGGGGCTGCATGCGCTGCGGCGCTATGAAAACGGCGAGGAGCGTTGCATTGCCTGCAAGCTGTGCGAGGTGGTGTGTCCGGCGCTGGCCATTGTGATCGAGTCGGAGGAACGCGAGGACGGCACGCGCCGCACCACACGCTACGACATCGACATGACCAAGTGCATCTACTGCGGTCTGTGTCAGGAGGCTTGTCCGGTGGATGCGATCGTCGAGACGCAGGTATTCGAGTTCGCGACCGAGACGCGCGGCGAGCTCTACTACACCAAGGACATGCTGCTGAAGGTGGGTGAGCGTTACGAGCGCGAGATTGCGGCCAACATCGCCGCCGACGAGAAATACCGGTGAGTCGGGCCTGACGGAGGATTGATGCTGGAACTGGGCTTCTTCTACCTGTTCGCGGGGCTGGCCGTGGTGGCGGCGCTGGCGGTGATCACCGCCCGCAATCCGGTGCATTCGGTGATGTGGCTGATTTTCTGCTTCTTCAACGCGGCGGGGCTGTTTTTTCTGCTGGATGCCGAGTTCATCGGCATCTTGCTCATCCTTGTGTATGTCGGCGCGGTGATGGTGCTGTTCATGTTTGTGGTGATGATGCTGCATGTGAACCTGGCCGCCCTGCGCGAAGGCTTTTTGCGCTATCTGCCGCTGGGAGGGGCGATTGCCGCCGTGCTTTTGGGTGAAATCGTGGCGGCGGGTTTCTCTGGCGTGTTCCGGAAGGTGCCGGTGCCGGACCATGCGTCGCAGCAGGTGAACAACACGATGGAGATCGGCAAGGTGCTGTACACCCGGTATCTGCTCGGTTTTGAGATCGCCGCGGTGATTCTGTTGGTGGCGCTGGTGGGCGCGGTGGTGCTGACCATTCGCAAGCGCAAGGATGCCAGGTACCAGAATATCGCGCGGCAGGTGGCGGTGAAGCCGTCCGAACGCTTGCGCAAGGTGAGGATGTGATGGTTCCGCTGTCGTATTATCTGGCGGTCGCTGCCTGCCTGTTTTCGCTGGGTGTGGTGGGGCTGTTTCTGAACCGGAAGAACGTGATCACGATGCTGATGTGCATCGAGCTGATCTTGCTGGGCGTGAACGTGAATCTCGCGGCATTCTCGCATTTCCTGCAAAACCTGGGCGGACAGGTGTTCATCTTCTTCGTGCTGACGGTGGCGGCTAGCGAGGTGGCCGTGGGTCTGGCCATTCTGGTGGCCTTCTACCGCAACCGCCGCTCGATCGAAGTCGAAGACATCAACACCTTGCAGGGATAAGGGGGCGGATGTGCAACAGGCGATGCTGAACACCACCGAGCTTCTGGCCATTCCGGCCATTCCGCTGGCGGCGTCGCTGACGGTCGGTTTGTTCGGCTGGGCGCTGAAGGAGCGGCTGTCGCACGGCATCTGCATCGCCGGCGTGGTCGCGGCGGCGGCGCTGTCCGTGCACGTGTTTTTGCAGGTGCTGGATGGCGCATCGTTCCACGGCAACTTCTGGACATGGATGATCTCCGACCGCTTCGAGGTGCCGGTGGGCATGCTGATTGATCGGCTGACGGCCATCATGATGGTGACCGTGACCATCGTGTCGGCCTGCGTGCATGTCTATACCATCGGCTACATGCACGGCGATCCGGGCTACACGCGCTTTTTCTCCTATATCTCCGGATTCACCTTCTCGATGCTGGTGCTGGTGATGGGCAACAACTTCTTCACCCTGTTCTTCGGCTGGGAGGCCGTGGGTCTGGTGTCGTATCTGCTGATCGGTTTCTGGTTCCGGCGCGAGAGCGCCAACTTCGCGGCCATGAAGGCGTTTGTGGTCAATCGCGTCGGCGACTTCGGTTTCGCCATCGGGATTCTGGCCGTGTGGTATTACTTCGGCACGGTCGAATACAAGGCGGTGTTCGCGCAGGTGTCCGATTTTGTCGGACAGGGGCACAAGCTGCATGTGCTGGGGTGGAGCATGGATGCCATCACCTTCATCTGTATCGCACTGTTCATCGGTGCGATGGGCAAGAGCGCGCAGGTTCCGCTGCATGTGTGGCTGCCGGATTCGATGGAAGGCCCGACGCCGATCTCGGCCCTGATTCATGCCGCAACGATGGTCACGGCCGGCATCTTCATGGTGGCGCGCTGTTCGCCGCTGTTTGAATATTCGGAGACGGCGCTGGCCATGGTGACGCTCACGGGCGCCATCACCGCATGGATGTGCGCGACCATCGGCCTGGTGCAGAACGATATCAAGCGCGTGATTGCCTATTCCACCTGTTCGCAGCTGGGCTACATGTTCGTGGCCTGCGGCGTGTCCGCCTATTCGGTTGGCATTTTTCATCTGATGACACATGCCTATTTCAAGGCGTTGCTGTTTCTCGCGGCGGGTTCGGTGATCCACGCCGTGATGGCCGATCAGGACATTCGCAGGATGGGGCAATTGCGCAAATACATGCCGCTGACCTATGGCACGATGCTGATTGGTTCGCTCGCGCTGGCCGGCGTGCCGCCGTTCGCTGGTTTCTGGTCCAAGGATCTGATCATCGAGGCAACCGCGGCCCGGCACATGGGTTGGGTGGGCGGACTGGCCTATTGGGCCGTGCTTTCCGGCGTGTTCATGACCGCATTCTACACCTTCCGGATGTTTTTCCTGACCTTCCACAATTCCGACCGCGTGCCTGTCAGCACCAAGGCGCATCTGCATGAGTCGCCCAAGGTGATCACCGTGCCGCTGCTGGTGTTGGCCGTGGGCGCGGTGCTTGCCGGATGGTGGGGCGCGCATGTGCTGCACATCGCTGATCCCGAAGCGGCGCACAACTATTTCGGCGATGCCATTTTCGTGTTCGATGCGCACAACCCGCTGATCGCGCTGGCCGAGGAAAGCCGGGAGCATGCCTGGTATCACTTTCTGTTCACCGCGCCGTTTTGGTTGGCGATGGCCGGCATCGGGTTGGCATGGCTGATGTATTATCGTGAGAGCGAGCATCCGGCCCGGCTCGGCTCGGCGTTTCCCGGCGTGCATCGCTTCCTGTTGAACAAATGGTGGTTCGACGAGCTGTACTGATCTTCATCACCCTGCCGATGGCTTTCCACGCCATGCCGGCTGGCGCATGGG
>CAYVBG010000036.1:0-11058 GCA_964449205.1 uncultured Zetaproteobacteria bacterium
CCCTGACCGAGGATGGGGATGCCGTGCCGCGCCGCGACCTGCCGGGTTTGATGCAGCTTCCACAGGGCCACCGGCTTGATGGCCGGGCCGGAAAGCCCGCCGGAGATATTGGCGATCACGGGGCGGGCGGTTTCGATGTCCACCGCCATGCCGACCAGGGTGTTGATGACGGAAAGCCCGTCGCTGCCGGCCTCGATGACGCGGCGCGCGGTTTCGGCGATGTCCGCGTTGTTCGGCGAGAGCTTGGTGATCAGCGGCTTGTTCGTCATCGGGCGCATGGCCTCGACCACCCGCGCGGCCATGCACGGATCGTTGCCGAAATGCACGCCGCCTTCCTTCACATTCGGGCAGGAGATGTTGATCTCGATCGCGGTGACCGGCGAGTCGTCGAAGATGCGCGCGACTTCGGCGTATTCCTCCAGCGTCGAGCCGTTGGCGTTGGCCCAGAACTGGGTTTCATCGTGCGGCAGGCGGGGCAGGATATGCTCGACCACATGCCGCGCGCCGGGGTTTTGCAGGCCGATGGCGTTGAGCAGGCCGGACGGGGTTTCGTAGAGCCGGTGGGGCGGATTGCCGGGGCGGGGTTCGAGCGTCGTGCCCTTGAGGATGACCGCCCCGATCTGCCGGTTGTCCCAGCCTGCGATGCGGGTGTATTCCTCGCCGAAGCCCACGCAGCCCGAGAGCAGCACGAGGGGCGTTTGCAGCGTCAGACCGGCGAAGGGAGCGGAGAGATCGACCGGAGCGTGGCTGATGGACATGCCGCAAGCCTACCCGCCCGGGGCGGGGGATGTCATGCGTTGTCGCTTCGGGACTCGCTCGCCTTGATGACCAGCACATCGCAGGGCGATTCGCGCACCACGCGCTCGGCGGTGGTGCCCAGCAGCGCATGCAACAGGCCGGTGTGCCCGTGGCTTCCAAGCACGATCAGATTGGCGCCTGTCGCGCGCGCCAGCGCCACGATGGCATCCGCCGGGCGCGCGGCGGATTCCTCCACGTGAATGCTTGCTCCGTCCGGCGCATTGAGCGTGGCGGCCAGATCCTCCAGTCGCCGGCGCGCCGAATCGCGCATTTCCCGCACCAAATCCTCCATCGGAGGCAACATCATCTCCGGCATTTCCGCATAACCGATGCGTGCCGCGATGACATGCGCAAGATGCAATTCGCCGCCGCTTTCCCGGGCCAGCCGGGCGGCTTCCCGAACGGCGGCGTCGCCGGGTTTCGAGAAATCGGTGGGTGCCAGAATGCGCTGCCAGTTCATTGCCTTGCTCCTGTGATGTTCTCCCGCAAGTATAGCGCAAAGGACGGCGGGACAGTGCCATGTCTGCTATGATGGTGACGGCCGAATGACGGATGGGCGACATGCCCGGGGAGGTGTCCATGAAACGAATGATGCGAATCATGGTCGCAGCGTGCGTGACTCTGGGCGCCGTGGGCGGCGGGATCGGCATGGCGGGCGCCGAGGAAGGTGTCCGGCACAAAGCGATGGAACTGGTGCGGGACGCCGACGACGTGTTGCGTGAAATCATGCGCAGCCCGGACAAGGGGATACCGAGGGATTTGCTGCGGCAGGCGGCCGGAGTGGCTGTTTTTCCCGGCGTCATCAAGGGTGGCTTCTTTCTCGGCGGCAAATATGGCCGGGGCGTGATTTTGCGCCACGACACCAACAGCGGGCGCTGGTCGCCACCGGCATTCTATTCCATTGCCGCGGCATCGTGGGGGTTCCAGTTCGGCGGGCAATCCACCGATCTGATTCTGGTCATCATGAATCGGCGCGGCATGAAGGGGCTGGTCGGCGGCGAGTTTACACTGGGTGGAGATGCCTCGGTGGCGGTGGGGCCGGTGGGCCGAAAGGCGCAGGCGAACGTGGACGCGAGACTGAAAAGCGCTATCTATTCCTATTCGCGATCGCGCGGAGCTTTTCTGGGTGTGTCGCTGGAAGGCTCCAAGCTCAATGAATTGCCGCAGTACAATCGTGCCTTTTATGGGCGGTCGCTTTCCTCGCGGGCCATCCTGTTTGGAGGCAAGATGCGCGCGCCGAAATCCGCCACGGCGTTGATGGAGCGTTTGCGTCGGTTGTCGCGCTAGCCGCATGCCGGCGTGGCGCGTGCTCGAGGGCGCCGGTTTCATGCGGGACTGAAGCGGCGATCAGTCACGCTCCGCAGTCAGCAGGCGGCGCACGGCGCGACTGAGCTCGCTGACATTGAAGGGCTTGCGCACGAGGTCGGCGTTTGCCATGTGCAGCTTGCGGTCGAGCGTGTCGTTCAGGTCGTAGCCCGTGATGAAGATCAAGGGCATGTCGGGTTGCAGGCGCCGGATGCGTTTTGCGGCCTCCATACCGCCCAGGTCCGGCATGATGAGGTCGAGAATCACAAGGTCGATCATGTCGCCATGTTCCCGCACCAGGTCGAGCGCCTCCGCGCCATCGGCCGCAGCCAGCACCTGATAGCCCAGCCTGCGCAGCACGCCGCACGCGGCCTCGCGCACCAGGTCTTCATCGTCGGCCAGCAGCAGGGTTTCGCCCTGGCCGAGAAACACCTCCCCCGAATCGTCGCGCACCCATTGATCCTGTTCTTCGTCGGCCAGCGGGAAATACAGGTGAACGGTCGTGCCCCGTCCTTCCTCGCTTTCCAGCGCGATGGCGCCACCCAGTGTTTCCATGACGCCATACGCCATGGACAAACCCATGCCCGTGCCCGAGCCGACTTCCTTGGTGGTAAAGAACGGGTCGAATACGCGGGCCAGATGTTTGCGGGGGATGCCGCAGCCATTGTCACGAATCGTCAGATGGGCCGCCCGGGCGGCGGGCGCCATGTGCGGGAAACGCTCGCGCAGTTCGTCCGTGCGGTTGACGATGTCGAGACTGATGGCGATGCTGGCCTCCTGCGTATCCGCCACCGCATCCACGGCGTTTTGCAGCAGGCTGCCCAGCATCTGCCTGATCTGCACGGGGTCGGCGCGCACGGGCGCCGGCGGGCCGATGGCCACGTCCAGTCGCACATGCCCGGGCAGGCGACTTTCTTCCAGTTGCACGAAGTCCC
Source organism: uncultured Zetaproteobacteria bacterium (assembly GCA_964449205.1). GTDB lineage: Bacteria > Pseudomonadota > Zetaproteobacteria > Mariprofundales > Mariprofundaceae > JALVTX01. The sequence goes on from CAYVBG010000036.1 coordinate 3,039, forward strand.
GAAGCAGGTCGTTCAGCGCGACCCGTCGCATCTTCGCCGGCTGCTTGCGACCGAATGTCAGCATCTGGTCGATCAGGCGGGCCGCCCGCTGAATCAGGGTCTCGATGCGTTCCAGCCGCTCGCGTTGCTTCGGGTCGTCGGTTTCGGACTTGAGCAGGAACAGATTGCCCATCATGCCGGCCAGCATGTTGTTGAACTCGTGCGCGATGCCGCCCACCAGCGTGCCGACGGCCTCCATTTTGCGGGCATGTTGCTGCATGGCCGCCAGGTCGTTCTCCTTCCGTTTTCGCTCGGTGATGTCGCTGCTCAGGCCAACAATGAATTGCAGGCGCCCGTCATCACCGTATTTCAGATAAAGTGTTTCGCCGATCCAGCGCGCAGATTCGCCCTCGCCCAGTTGCCAGGCAAGATCCAGATGACTGTGTCGCTCCGCGATGGCCTGCGCCAAACTGTCGTGCAGCTTTCGTCGCCGGGTCTCATCGGGTGTCCAGCTCCACAAGGGTTGCCCGGTCAGCTCCTGCTCTCCGATGCCAAACAGGGTATCGGGCGAAGACAGGAATTCGGTGTAGCGCAATGATTCGTCCGCGCGCCAAGCGCAGCCCGGCAGCATCTGGAACAGTTGGGCGATTTGCGGGTTGCGTCGCGGGTCGGTTGCATCCGCCGCAGGCGCGGTCTGCCATGCCGCCAGTGATCGACGCAACCCGGCCAGCAGCGCAAATGCGACCAGCACGCCCATGACAGCAGTGATGGTTCGGATTTCCGGCGCCAGATCGGGCGCTGCGATCAGCAGGCCCGCCAACAGGGCGCAGAGCAACAGCAATCCACCGCCCCATCGCAGGGGCGGAGAACGTCGCAGGCCGTGGCTGGCGGTCGTGTTCGCGCCGTTCATAGGTGGTTCGGTTGCTCCTCGGTTGTGCGTGGCGTCCTGCCATGGATGTCGGCGGCGTCCATGCCGCGCGCACGGGTGTCAGGTTCGCGCCAGACTCAGCAGGCGATCTCCATCAGGCATTCGTCCGGATTGACATTGTCGCCCTCGCGGACATGAATGGCCTTCACCGTGCCGGAGACCGGCGCATGCACCGGATTCTCCATCTTCATTGCCTCGACCACCAGCACGGTGTCGCCAGCGTCCACATGCTGTCCTTCCTTCACATGGACAGCCACGATGCGGCCTGGCATGGGTGTGGTCACATCGCTGTCCGAGCTGGCCTTGGGGCGCTGCGAACCGCGCGCCGCCTTGCGGGTGTCGATGGCACCGTCGGCGGTTGGCACCACCTCGGTCAGCGTTTCCACCATGACTTCTTCCAACACGTTGTCCACCTTCACATAGAACGGACGCACATCCGCGCTCTTGTGACCGGTGCCCTCGATCTTCACATGGTAGCGTTCGCCGTGAATGGTGAGGTTGAACTCGGTCGGCGCCAGCGGCGCGGCGGGCGCCGGCGCGGCAGCGTCGGTTGCCGGAGCGTCCAGGGGTTCGGGGCGCAACTCACCCGATGCGCGTTCGTCGAAAAACTCCAGCGCCACCGCCGGAAACAGCGCGTAGGAAAGCACGTCTTCTACCGAGCGCGCCTTGTCGCCCACGTCTCGGGTCAGCGCGTCCATTTCCGGCTCCAGCAGGTCGGCCGGACGCACGGTCACGGGTTCTTCGTCGCCCAGCGCCATTTTGCGCACATCTTCGTTGACCTCGCCCAGCGGGCGTCCATACATGCCTTTGAGATAGGCCTTGGTTTCGTTGGTGATCACCTTGTATTTCTTGCCGGAGAGTACATTCAGCACCGCTTGCGTGCCGACGATCTGGCTGGTCGGCGTGACCAGCGGCGGGTAGCCGAAATCCGCGCGCACGCGCGGCACTTCCGCCATCACCTCGTCCATTTTGTCCAGCGCGCCCTGTTCCTTGAGCTGGTTGGCGAGATTGGAAATCATGCCGCCGGGAATCTGGTTGGTCTGCACGCGGGTGTCCACGCCGGTGAAGTCGGACTCGAAACGTTGGTATTTCTTGCGAATCTCGCGGAAATACGCGGCGATCTCCTGCAACAACTCAAGGTTCAGCCCCGTGTCCAGTTCCGTGCCGGCGAAGGCTGCCACCATCGCCTCGGTGGGTGGATGGCTGGTGCCGCCGGCCAGCGGACTGATGGCCGTGTCGATGATATCGCAGCCGGCGCGGGCGGCTTCCCACTCCACCATTTCGGCCAGGCCCGCCGTGGCGTGACTGTGCAGGTGCAACGGAATGGACACCGCCTGTTTCAGCGCGGTGATGAGTTCCCTCGCCGAGGCAGGGGTCAGCAGGCCGGCCATGTCCTTGATGGCCAGTGTGTCGCAGCCCATGTCCTCGAAGCCGCGCGCCAGATCCACGAAATGCGCCAGCGTGTGCACCGGACTCACCGTGTAGCAGATTGCGCCCTCGGCATGACGATCGTTGGCCTTCACCTGCTCGATGGCCACACGCACGTTGCGCATATCGTTCATCGCATCGAACACGCGGAACACATCCACGCCGTTGGCGCAGGCCATGTCCACGAACTTGCGCACCACATCGTCGGCATAATGGCGATAGCCCAGCAGGTTTTGCCCGCGCAACAGCATCTGGATGGGTGTATTGGGCAGCGCGCGCTTGAGCTCGCGCAGGCGCACCCACGGATCTTCCTTCAGATAGCGCAGGCAGGTGTCGAAGGTGGCGCCGCCCCATGCCTCGATGGACCAGAAGCCGACCGCATCCAGCTTGTCGCAGACGGGCAGCATGTCCTCCAGCCGCATGCGGGTGGCAAGCAGCGACTGATGCCCGTCGCGCAGCGCCAGTTCGGTGATGGCCAGTTTCCGTGTCGTTTCGCTCATTCGATGTTCGTCCTTTTCACATTGATCCGGTTTCCGGTTACAGGCCGGCATGGGCCGCAATGGCGGCGGCCACGGCGGCGGCGATGTCTTCGCGCCGTTCATAGGGCTGATAATCCAACAGCTCCGGGTGTTCGTCGAGAAAGCCGGTGTGGAACACGCCGGAAGCGAAGGTGTCGGATTGCGCGATATGCCGGTAGAGCGGCAATGTGGTGCGCACCCCGCGGATATCGTATTCCGCCAGCGCGCGGCAAGCGCGGCTCACGGTGAGCGGCCAGGTCGGCCCCCAGACGGTGAGTTTGGCGCACATCGAGTCGTAGTGCGGCGGAATCACGTAACCCGGATACACGCAGCCGTCCACGCGCACGCCGAAGCCGCCCGGCGAATGGTAACGGGTGATTTCGCCCGGCGTGGGCAGAAAGTTGTTTTTCGGGTCTTCGGCATTGATGCGAAACTCGATGGCATGGCCGAAGAGATGCAGATCGTCCTGGGTGAAATCCAGCGGCATGCCGGCTGCGATCTTGATTTGCTCGGCCACGATGTCCTTGCCGGTCACGGCTTCGGTGATGGGGTGCTCCACCTGCAGGCGTGTGTTCATCTCCATGAACCAGAAATTGCGCCCGGCATCCACCAGGAACTCGACCGTGCCGGCGTTCACATACCCCACCGCGCGGGCGGCGCGCACGGCGGTTTCGCCCATGCGCGCGCGCAACTCGTCGTCCAGGAAATTGCTGGGCGCGATTTCGATCAGCTTCTGGTTGCGGCGCTGGATTGAGCAGTCGCGCTCGAACAGGTGCACGCAGTGGCCGTGCGCATCGGCGAGAATCTGGAGCTCGATGTGGTGCGGTTCGACGATGCATTTCTCCATGAACACGGCATCGTCGTCAAACGCGGCTGCCGCCTCGCGCTTGGTGATCTCGTAATTTTCCCGCAACTGGTCGGGGTTGTCGCAACGACGGATGCCGCGACCGCCGCCGCCGGCCGCGGCCTTGAGCATCACCGGATACCCCATGGAATCCGCCAGCCGAAGCGCCTCGTCCAACGATTCCAGCGCACCCTCGGATCCCGGCACCACCGGCACGCCGGCGGCGATCATGGCCTCGCGCGCGCGCGTTTTGTCGCCCATGTCGCGAATGGCGGCGGGGGAGGGGCCGATCCAGGCGATGCCGGCCCCGACCACGCGCTCGGCGAAATCGGCGTTTTCGGACAGAAAGCCGTAACCCGGGTGCACGGCGTCGCAGCCCAGTTCGGTGGCGATGTCCACGATGCGGTGGATGTTCAGGTAGCTCTTGACCGGGTCGGGGCCAATCAGCACCGCCTTGTCCGCTTTCTTCACATGCAGGGCATGCGCGTCCTCCTGCGTGTAGATGGCCACGCTCTCGATACCGAGCTCACGACAGGAGCGAATGATGCGGATCGCGCATTCGCCGCGATTGGCGATCAGGATGCGTTTGAACAAGAAATCACTCCCCCTGAGGATGGATAAGAAGCATTGCCGATGCGGGGTTGATGCTAACCGCGCGGCGCGTGTTCGTAAATGCGCACGCGTTCGCCGGGACGAACGAGACCGAACAAACGCAGCACATCGGCATTGCGCATGCGGATGCACCCGTGCGAGGCCGGCGTGCCGATCAAGTGTTCTTCGTGCGTGCCGTGGATGTAGATATAGCGCGATTTCGTATCCACCGTCCCGCGCCGGTTCAGGCCCGTTTGCATCCCTTCCAGCCACAGGATGCGGGTCAGGATCCAGTCCCGGTTCGGATCGTCCACATCGGGGCGGTAGATCCCGACAGGCCTTCTGCCCGCGAATGCGGTCCATGGTGGAAGCCCCTCGCCGATCAGCGCGTGAATGCGATGCTCGCCCAAGGGCGTTTGCAGGCTGTTCCGGCGGTTGCCCGTCCCCCGGCTGGCGGTGGACACAGGCCATGCGCGCCACACACCGGCGGCGCTCCGGTGCCAGAGGCGTTGTTCGCGGATGGAAACCCATATCATGCGCCCATGCTAAACGTTTCCGTCATTGCGCGGAACGCGCCGTTCCCTACAATCGCGGCGCCTTTTATTATTATGTATCCAAAGGAGCAGACATTGGACATCAGCAAGATTCCGGCGGGCAAGAATCCGCCCGAGGACATCCATGTGATCATCGAGGTGCCGCAGCATGCCGACCCGGTGAAATACGAGCTGGACAAGGCCTCCGGCGCGTTTTTCGTCGATCGCTTCATGCACACGGCGATGCATTATCCCTGCAATTATGGCTTCGTGCCCAACACCCTGTCCGAGGACGGCGATCCGGTGGATGTGCTGGTGGTCAGCAAGTTTGCGCTGATGCCCGGCTGCGTGGTGCCCTGCCGGCCGGTGGGCATGCTGGCGATGGAGGATGAAAAGGGGCTGGACGCCAAGGTGCTGGCCGTGCCTGGTTCCGATGTGAAACCGTTTTACGACAATGTGCGCGGCCCCGAGGACATGCCGGCGTTCCTGCTGGATCAAATCAGGCATTTCTTTGAACACTACAAGGATCTGGAGCCCGGAAAATGGGTGAAGGTGCGCGGCTGGAAGAATGCGGACGCCGCCAAGCGGGAAATCATGGAGTCCATCGCCCGCCATCAGGCTTGACCCCGTCGCATGATTCGTCCATAAAGGGGTGAGTTCATTGCGCGCCCTGCCCGTGGGCCGGGTGCGCCGGGCTTGCCCTGTTCTGTGCCGGCATGCGGGGCGTTCCCGAAGGGAGGGGTGATGACCGTGACGATGATACCCGCGCTGACCGGCCTGATCGGCCTGTCGCTCGCATGGCTGGCGCATCGCATGGTGATGCGGCATCCCGCGGGCGAGGAGAAGATCGTTCGCATCGGCGAGGCGATTCATCTCGGCGCGATGGTGTTCTTGCGGCGGGAGTATTCGATACTGGCCGTGTTTGTGGCGATGGTGGCGGGGCTGTTGCTGGTCTCGTTGGGGCCGAACACCACGATGGCCTTCCTCGTCGGTGCGGGCTGCTCGATGCTGGCCGGCTTCATTGGCATGTCGGCGGCCACTCGCGCCAATGTGCGCACCACCACGGCAGCGAACCGGCAGGGTGCGGCAGCAGCGTTGTCTGTGGCTTTCTTCGGCGGCTCGGTCATGGGGCTCACCGTGGCGGCGCTGGGGTTGTTGGGACTGGGCACGCTGTATCTGTTCTTCGGCGGCGATCCGGAAACGGCGCATGCCATCCACGGATTTGGCATGGGAGCGTCGTCGGTGGCGTTGTTTTCGCGCGTGGGCGGTGGCATATACACCAAGAGCGCCGACGTGGGCGCAGACCTGGTCGGCAAGATCGAGGCGGGCATTCCGGAGGACGATCCGCGCAACCCCGGTGTGATTGCGGACAATGTGGGCGACAACGTGGGCGACATCGCCGGCATGGGTTCGGATATCTTTGAATCCTATTGCGGGGCCATCATCGCCACCATTGCGATGGCCTCGACGATTCCGATGGCTGCGCTGGCCGACGTGGGAACCCGACCGGCATTGATGTTTCTGCCATTGGCGCTGGCCTCGGCGGGGCTGGTCTGCTCGGCGCTGGGCATCGGGCTGGTGCGGCTGATGGCGCAACAACCGCCCGACGTGGCCTTGCGGGCGGGCACAATGGTTTCCGCGCTGTTGTTTATTGCCGCTGCATTTGTCGTCATCCGGCTGGGCGGCGTGAGCGCCGGCGCATGGGGGGCGGTGTTGGCCGGCGCGGTCGGCGGCGTCGTTATTGGTCTGGTTACCGAGTATTATACCGGTGGCCAGCCGGTGCGGAACATTGCGCTGGCCGGTGAGACCGGCCCCGCGACAGTGATGATTTCAGGGTTGGCCGTGGGCATGCAATCGGTGGTGGCGCCGATCCTGTCCATCTGCGCCATTATTTTCATTGCTTCCCATCTGTGCGGACTGTATGGCGTGGGCATTGCGGCAGTGGGCATGCTGGCCACGGTGGGCATCACAATGGCCGTGGATGCCTACGGGCCGGTGGCCGACAATGCCGGCGGCATCGCGGAAATGGCCGGACTGGGCGAGGAGACGCGCGCCATCACCGACCGGCTGGACGAACTGGGCAACACCACGGCGGCCATCGGCAAGGGCTTTGCCATCGGCGCCGCTGCCTTGGCCGCGCTGGCCATCATCACGGCCTATGTGCAGACAGTGTCGTTGCATGTGGCGGACTTCAGTCTGCAGCTGAATGCGCCTGAGGTGCTGATCGGTCTGTTCATCGGGGGAGTGATTCCGTTTTTCCTCGGATCGCTGACCATGACGGCCGTGGGCGATGCGGCGTTTGAAATGATACGTGAGATTCGACGGCAATTTCGCGAGATTCCGGGCTTGCTGGAGGGACGGGCCGAACCGGATACCGCGCGTTGCGTGGACATTGCCACCACAGCGGCGCTGAAGAAGATGATTTTCCCGGGGTTGGTGGCGCTGACCGCGCCGGTGGCCGTCGGGTTTGGCATCAGCGCCTCGGCGCTGGGCGGCATGCTGGGCGGCGCGCTGCTCAGTTGTGTTTTGCTGGCGCTGACCATGGCCAACGCCGGCGGGGCGTGGGACAATGCGAAGAAGCATGTCGAAAAAGGCCATCATGGCGGCAAGGGCTCCGAGGTGCACAAGGCGACCGTGGTGGGCGACACCGTGGGCGATCCGTTCAAGGATACCTCCGGGCCATCCATGAACATTCTCATCAATGTCATGGCCATCGTTTCGTTGGTGATCGCACCGCTGTTGGGGTAGCAGCGCAGACCGCAGGTGGATTTTCCGGGCCGGCGACGGTAATATCGGATTTCGTGGCAGATTCCTTGCATTCCAACGCATCGTCGCCTGCGTCAGGAGTTCGCCGTCGGCTCTATTACATGCTGGAACAGCCGGCCGGCAATCGGGCGGGACGGGCGCTGCATGCGTTCATCTTTTTGCTGATTCTCGCCAACGTGGCGGCTGTGGTCATCGAGAGCGAAGAAAGCGTGCGTCTGGCGCATCAGGCGGCCTTCGATGCGTTCGAGCGTGTCTCGGTGGCGCTGTTCGCCCTCGAATACCTCTGCCGCATATGGGTCGCGGTGGAGGATCCGCGCTACCGCGATCCGTTGCGAGGGCGGGGACGCTATCTGCTCACGCCGATGGCGCTGGTGGACTTGATGGCGATACTGCCGTTTCTGCTCGACGTCGTATTCAATGTGGACACCCGAAT
>CAYVBG010000037.1:0-11014 GCA_964449205.1 uncultured Zetaproteobacteria bacterium
ATATCTCGCCCACGCTCGACCTGTTGCTGTTCAAGCCGCTGTCGACTCTCTATGAAATTCAAAGCATTCGTGTGCTGAACCGGTCACTGAAGCGATAATCATGGCCAATCCGATTTCAACCGCCGCAGGCTACGAACTGAATCTGGAGGAATACTGGCAGATCATCCTCCGTCGCCGTTGGGTGATTTTGTTCTGCGCGGTTTCGCTGGGCGCGTTCAGCTGGCTGTTTTCGTGGCTGAATCAGCCACCGCCGCTGTATTCGTCCACCGCTTCGGTGAAGATCAGCCAAAGCACGGACATGACCGGGTTGCTGTTGCAGAACCTGACCTTCAGCAACGTGGATGACATGAGCACCCAGCTTTCCATCGTCACGTCCTATGCGCTGATGGAGCGCGTGGCCAAGCGGTTGGGGCTGGTGCCGAAGAACCTGGACAGCGACCAGATCCGCGCCCATCCGGAATACATGGAGGAAATCCTCGATCTGAAAGGCGACGTGGAGGCCGAGCAGGAAGGCAACAGCGGCATCATCAATATCAAGGTTGTGTCGTCCGATCCGGAGTTCGCCCGCGATTTGGCCCAGGCCGTGGCCGAGGAATTTCGTGCCTACAACATTGAGGAAAAGAACCGTCGCGTGTTCGAGGCCAAGAAGTTCATCCAGCAGCAGCTGGTGGTGGTGGGCGAACGGCTGAAGCAGGCCGAGGAAGCCGTGCGTGACTACCGGGAGAAGAATCACCTCTCCAGCGCCGGGCAGGACTCGGAGGTCATGGCCAAGGTGGTGGCGGACATGGAGCGCGAATACCGCCATCAGGCCGAGCGTTTGAACGATTTGCGTTTTGCGTTGGCGCAGCTCCGGCAACGCATCCAGCGCGGCGGCTGGGATTACAAGGCAGTGAGCGTGTCCGGCAAGGTCAGCGCCTATTTCGACGAGCTGAACAAGCGGTTGGTGGACATGGCGCTGAAACACACGCAGCTCTCCACCGTGTACACCGATGCGCACCCGGAAATGCGCGAACTGCGCGAGCAGGCCGACGACATCCTGGCCAGCATGGTGGATGAACTGGGCAAGCAGGTGGGGTTGACCCGGCAACGCATGGCCGATCTGCAGAAAAACATCGAGGCCACGGAGAAGAAATATCGCGGCCTGCCGGAGCAGGCGCTGGAATTGCGGCGGCTGGAACGGGCGGTGGCCACGAACGAGGACTTGTTCAACCTGCTCGAGAAGAAATATCAGGAAGTGCTGATTCGCGAAGCCGAGAAGGTCGAGGAGGTGTCGGTCATTCGCCCGGCGCTGGTGTCTCATGTGCGCATCAATCCGGTGCGAACCCGGCAGACAGCCATTGCCGGCTTCATTCTCGGACTGGTGCTGGGGCTGATCATCGCGTTGGTGCTCGAGGCAATGGATACGTCTGTGGGTACCATCGAAGAGGTCGAGAGTTTTCTGGAGGTGCCGGTGGTGGGCTTTGTGCCGCATCTGGCCCACGACGAGGCGGTGGAGCTGTTTTCGGGTGTGGAAGGACTGGCCACCAGTGGTCATGCATTGGAGCGGCAGATTCGCTTGATCACGCATTTCGCGCCGCCGTCCACCATCGCCGAGGCCTATCGCAGCATGCGCACCAACCTGTTGTTTTCGCAGGCCGGCGAGCATCGGGTGATTCTGGTGACAAGCGCCACCATCAAGGAAGGCAAGAGCACGGTGGTGGCCAATCTGGCCACGGTGGTTGCCCAGCAAGGCGCGCGCGTGCTGCTGATCGACGCCGACATGCGCAAGCCGATGCAGCACAAAACCTTCGGCCTTGCGCGCGAGCCCGGTTTGAGCGAATATCTGTTGGGTCAGATGCCGTGGCACGAGGTGGTGCGCCGCATTTCCGATGTGTTGTTGGGGGATTTTGGCGTGGATCAGGCGTTGATGACGCCCGGGCTGGATCAACTGGACATCATCACTTGCGGACACAAGAGCGCCAATCCGCCCGATCTGCTGGCGGCGCCGGCAATGACGCAACTGCTGGACGAGGCGCGACGGGAATACGACATGGTGATTCTGGACATGCCGCCGCTGTTGCACACCACGGACGCAACGGTGGTCGCCGGCAAGGTGGACGGCGTGTTGTTGGTGTATCATATCGGGGCGGTGGTGCGCGGCGCGCTCAAGCGCGTGAAGTTGGGTATCGAGTCTGTCGGGGGCAGGGTGGCCGGCGTGGTGCTCAACGGCGTGCGCAGCGAGATGACGGCGGATTACTCCCGCTACAAGATGGATCGCTACTATGCCTACGCTTATGGCGACAAGGCCGAGGAGCGCGGCAACCTGCTGGATCGGGCCAATGCATGGGTGCATCAGGCCTGGCGGGCCGCAAGCCGTCACGCGCGCGACTGGTTGCGGGCGCGCGGTCGCAATCCGGGGGGCTGATGGAGCGCGATCTGGCGCGGTTGCGCCGGCGCAAGCGCAGGGTGCGCCGCATGTTGGCCATTCTGGCTGTCACGCTGATCGCGGCGCTCGTGGCCGTGGGCGCCCGAACGTGCAGCCACCGGTTCAAGGAGCCTTACAACAAGGGATATCAGCCGCTGGATGAACAACGCGTCCGGCATCGGGGCGGACCATGAGCGCATGGCGCGTGCGGGTGCCGTTTCCTCCGGCGGTGTTCATCACGCTGCTGCTGACCACGCTGCTGATGTATGCCGCGTTTCTGGTCGCTCCCGAGACGGTGCGGCTGGCGCTGCTGATCTGCGCCGGGTTGATGGTGGCCGTGGTCGCGTTCACCAGCGTGGAGCTGACGTTGTATTTGCTCATTCTGTCCACGCTGTTGTCGCCGGAACTGACCTTTGGCGCGCAGCATAACGCAGGCGCGATCACCTCCACCACCGAATCGCGCGGCATCACCTTGCGGTTGGACGACTTGCTGCTGACGGTGATTTGCATCACCTGGCTGTTTCGCATGGCCGTGCGCAAGGAGCTGGGCGCGGTGCGCAAGACGCCCATCAACCAGCCCATTTTATGGTACTGGGTGTGGACATTGCTGGCAACGACCGCCGGTTTCTATGCCGGTCGGGTCGGCATGTTCGGGATGTTCTTCGTGCTGAAATATCTGGAGTATTTCGTGCTGTTCTACATGATTGTCAACCAGATCCACGACAGGGACGCCATCCGGCGGTATGTGATGGTCATGTTGTTCACCTGCCTGGCCGTCAGCCTCTATGGCATTGCCCAGATTCCGGGTGGAGAGCGGGTGTCCGCGCCGTTTGAGGGGGCAGAGGGCGAGCCCAACACCTTTGGCGGCTATCTGGTGTTGATGTTCGGCGTGACGCTGGGCATCTTTCTGGACGAGCCGGACAGCATGAAGCGCTGGCGCTGGGCGGCGCTGATGGGGTTGATGCTGGCGCCGCTGGCCTTCACCGAATCGCGATCATCATATTTGGCCTTTGTCGTGATGATTGGCCTGTTCATCCTGCTGTCCGAACACAAACGGTTCTTGCTGGGCTGCTGCATGGCGGCGCTGGCGGTGATGCCGTTTGTATTGCCGCCCAATGTGGTGAACCGCGTGATGTACACCTTCGCCCAGCCCAAGGAGGCAGGGCAGATCGAGCTGGGCGGGGTGCACATCGACACCTCGACCAGCGAGCGGTTGCGTTCATGGGAGCTGGTGCTGACCAAAGATCTGCCGCGCCACCCCATCATGGGCTATGGTGTGACCGGCGGGCGCTTCATGGATGCGCAATATCCGCGCGTGCTGTCTGAAACCGGCGTGGTGGGGCTGATCCTGTTCATCTGGTTGCTGCGGCGTATCTGGACGTTGTTGCGCCATTGTTATCAGCGGGTTCGGGATCCGTTGATTCGCGGTGTCGCACTGGGCACGCTGTGCGGCTATGGCGGATTGTTGTTTCACGCTTTGGGATCCAACACGTTCATCATTGTGCGTATCATGGAGCCCCTGATGATTTTGCTTGGATTGTTGCTCGCGGCCTTGATGGCCGAGGAAGAAAAGATTGGCGCGACAGCGGAATCGGTCGGCGCGCAACGCTCGCGTTCGGCCGCCTCGGCGGAGGCAATGGCGTGAGGTGGTTGATGCAAGCACCGGCGCGACGGATGGCGCTCCTTCTGCTGCTGACGGTGTCGGGCGTAAGCATGGCCGAGGCGCGGCCGGTGGCGGTGCAGGGTGCGCGATTGTGGACTGCGCCCGACCATACGCGGGTGGTGTTCGATCTGACCGGGCGTGCGGATTATCGCGTGTTTCGTTTGCACAAGCCGGAGCGTGTCGTGGTGGATATTCGATCTGCGCGGTTGAAGACGCGGCTGGGGGGGCTTGTCCGGAAGGATCCGGTGCTGTCGGGCATTCGTCACGGCCGGCCTCAGCCGGCGTTGTTGAGGTTGGTGCTGGATGTTCGGGAGCCGGTTCGTCCGCGTTCGTTCCTGCTCAAGCCGATGCAGGGCAAGTCGTGGAGGCTGGTGGTGGATTTGATGCGGGAGACAGGCCGCAAGCCGGTGGTCACCGCCGCCCGCGCGCGCAAGGCCGTGACCATTGCCGTGGACGCCGGGCATGGCGGTGAGGATCCCGGCGCCATCGGGCCGCATGGCGTGAAGGAAAAGGACGTGACGCTGGCTGTGGCCAAGCGGCTTGCCCGCGCCATCAATCGCCGGCCCGGCATGCGGGCCGTGCTGATTCGCAAGGGGGATTATTTCATTCCACTGGCCCGGCGGGTGGCGTTGGCGCGCGCAGCACATGCCGACCTGTTGATCAGCATTCACGCGGATTCCGTGCGACGTCGCGATGTGGCTGGCGCCAGCGTGTACACGATGTCCGAGAAGGGCGCGTCCGATCACATGGCGGCCATGCTGGCACGCAAGGAGAATGCCTCGGATGCCATCGGCGGCGTGATGCCCGGCGAGGTGCAAGACCCCTTGGTCAACCGCATTCTGGCCGATCTCACCAAGCGCGACAGCCTGGACGGCGCAAATTTGCTGGCCAGTGAAATGCTGCGACAGATCCGTCGTGTCGGCCCGGTCAAATATGGTGTGCCCAAGCATGCGCGATTCGTGGTGCTGGGCGCGCCGGAGATTCCCAGCGTGCTGGTGGAATTGGATTATATTTCCAACCCCCGGCGGGAGCGGCTGCTCAGAAGCCGGCGGCATCAGGAAAAACTGGCCCGGGCGCTGTTGGCCGCGAGCGAGTCGTTCTTGCGCCGCGAGGGGCGCCTGCCCGCAAGCTCGCGGGCCGAAGCCTCCGCCGCGCCACGTTCCTGAGTCTTTTGGATTCCGGCTTGTATCGGCGATTGCTGGGCTTTTTGCGCCCTTATGCGGTGCGTGTCGTGGTGGCCATGGCCTGCATGGTGGTGCTGGGCGCGACCACGGCGGCACTGGCCTGGGCCTTGCGGCCGGCGCTCGATCAAGCGTTGTCGGGGCGTGACCCGCACATGATCTATCTGTTGCCGGCTTTGGTCATCGTGCTCTATGTGGTCAAGGGCGCGGCGTATTATGGTCAGGCCTACCTGATGGGCCACGTGGGGCAGAAGGTGATCTTCGATCTTCGCAATCGCCTCTACGATCAGCTGGCCCGGCAGTCGCTGGAGTTCTTCGCCCATCGCAAGACCGGCGAGTTGCTGGCGCGCATCAGCTACGATGTAACGCTGGTGCAGGGCGCGGTCAGCACGGCAGTGACGGCGTTGATGCGCGATTCGGTCAGTATCGTGTTTCTGCTGGCGGTGGTGCTGGTGCAGGACCCCATGCTGGCCGGCATCGCCATTCTGGTGTTCCCGCTGGTGATCTATCCCATCGCCCGTTTTGGCCGCAAGATGCGGCATGCCAGCGCCGACGGACAGGTGTCGATGGGGGCGCTCAGCGCCTTGGTCGAGGAAACGGTAGGCGGCATTCGGGTGGTCAAGGCGTTTGGCATGGAAGATTACGAACGCGCACGTTTTCGCAAGTTGACTGGCGATTTCTTCCGGCATCAGATGCGGGCGTTTCGGGTGCAGGCGTTGTCCTTCCCCATCATGGAGTTGCTGGCGGGATTCGGCATTGCGGGCGTGCTGCTCTACGGCGGCTTGCGGGTGGCCTCGGGCGCAACCACGCCGGGCACGCTGGTGTCGTTTCTGGCTGCGCTCATCATGCTCTATGAGCCGGTCAAGCGACTGTCGCGCGCCAACAACGAAATCCAGCAGGGACTGGCAGCGGCCGAACGGGTGTTTGACGTGCTGGACGAGCCGGTGAAGGTCCGGGACGCACCCGACGCCGTGGAGCTGCCATCGTTCCACGATGCCATTGTGTTCGATCATGTGGCCCTGCAATACCCGGGTGCGAACAAGCGCGTGTTGGATGATGTCAGCTTCAGCGTGCCGGCGGGACAGGTGGTGGCGCTGGTGGGGCGCAGCGGCGCGGGCAAGAGTTCGCTGGTCAACTTGATTCCGCGGTTCATGGACGTCAGCGACGGCGCGGTGCGTGTGGATGGTCTGGACGTGCGCGAGGTGACACAGGCTTCGTTGCGGGCCCGGATGGCGCTGGTGACGCAGGAAGTGATTTTGTTCAACGACACCGTGCGCAACAACATCGCCTATGGCATGGGCGAGGTGGACGAGGCGCGGCTGGTCGAGGTCGCGCAGGCGGCCAACGCGCATGATTTCATCATGCGCCTTCCTCAAGGATATGATACGCTGGTGGGCGAGCGCGGCGTGATTCTTTCGGGCGGCCAGCGGCAGCGCATCTCGCTGGCGCGTGCGCTGCTGAAAGATGCGCCGATCCTGATTCTCGACGAGGCCACCAGCAGTCTGGACACGGAGTCCGAGCGGCTGGTGCAGCAAGCCATCGACCGGCTGATGAAAGGGCGCACGGTGGTGGTGATCGCGCACCGTTTGTCCACCATCCGCCATGCCGACCGCATCATTGTGCTCGATGGCGGCAGGGTGGTTCAGACCGGCACACACGAGGAGCTGCTCGCCCAAGGCGGGCTCTATGCCGAGCTGTATCGGATGCAGTTCGAAACGCGGGCGGCTGAACCGGCGTGAGGGGACGGCTGATGGCCTGGCTGGTTCCCAGGCTGATTCATGTTGGCATCCGGCTGTTGTTTTCCAGCATTCGTTGGGAGATGGTGGGAGATTTCGCGCATGTGCGCGATCGTCCGCATATTCTGTCGTTCTGGCATGCGCGCATGTTGATGATTCCCGGGTTGAATCGGTATCGGGATTGGGATGGCGTGATGTTGATTTCCGCGCATCGCGATGGGCGGTTCATCGCCGACGCCATTCGCCTGTTTGGTATTCCGACCTTGCACGGCTCGTCCACTCGCGGCGGTGCGCGCGCCTTCTTGCGCATGGTGAAACTGGCCGAGGAAGGAAAGTCGCTGGGCATCACGCCGGATGGCCCGCGTGGGCCGGCCGAGGTGGCCAAGCCGGGCGTGGTGCATTTGGCGCGCAAGACCGGCCTGCCGCTTCGGCCCATTTGCTATGCCACGCGCCGCCACTGGCGCGTTCGTTCCTGGGATCGGTTTTACATTCCCAAGCCGTTCACGCGGGGGGTGTTTGTGTTGGGTGACGAGGTGTATGCCGACGCGGCCGACGAGGAAGCGAACCTGCGCAAGTTCCAGGCAGCGATGGACGAGGTGCGCCGGCGGGCCGACGATTATTTCCGTTCACGAGCCGCTTGAAGCCAGACACCTTCCAGCAGACCCGCATCCACAGTGATCAGCCGGTCGTAATGCCAGCGTTCCATGATGGATTCGATGATGGCCAAGCCGGCGATGATGAGGTCGGCGCGACCGGGATCGATGGCCGGAATGGCCTCCCGCCCGGCATGGGTCAGGCCCAGCAGGCGGTCGCGCAGCTGGCGGAAGCGATCCCGGCCAATGACATGGTTGTTCACGATGTCCGCGTCGTAAGGGAACAGATTCAGATCGATGGCGGCCAGCGTGGTGACGGTTCCGGCCGTGCCGACCAGGTGCCGGGGCGGGCGGACGCCTGTCCAGGCGGATTCGACGGCCGCCAGATGACGCATGGCTTCCTGCCTCATGGCGGCATAGTCGTCGGAGGATGGCGGGTCGCTTCGCAGCAGGGACTCGGCCAGTCGCACCACGCCCAGCTTCCGGCTGACGGCGTCCTGCATGATGCTGTTGCGTGCGCGAATGAACTCCGTGCTGCCGCCGCCGATGTCGAACAGCAGCATGTCCGCCCGAATGTCGGGGCGAAGCGCCGCGGCGGCGCCCGCCAGCGACAGCCCGGCTTCTTCCTCTCCGCTGATGACACGCACGGCGATCCCGGTTTCCTGCCGAATGCGTTGGGCAAATGCGGGCGCGTTTTCCGCCTCGCGCATGGCGGAAGTGGCGACGGCACGGGTTGCGGCGGGGTCGAGTCCGCGATGGCGGATGGCGTCGGCGAAATCGGTCAGCGCCGCCAATGCGCGCGTCATCGCGGCTTGCCCGAGCCTGCCGCATGCGTGAAGATCTTCGCCCAGTCGCACGATGCGGTGCATGTATTGAACGGTTTCCCACGGCGTTCCGGCGCGATTGGCGGGGCGCGGGCGGGCGATCAGCAGGCGGAAGGTGTTGGAGCCAAGATCGATGGCCGCGTGCATCAGCGTTGGGCGTGGCTGCGGGCCAGCTCCATGTAGTGCCGTGCCGAGTGGGCCAGAAACGCCTGCTCCTCGTCTGTGAGCGGGCGTCGTTCACGGGCGGGGATGCCGGCATGGAGAAATCCGCCGCGCAATACCCGGCCCTCGGGCACCAATGACCCGGCGGCCAGCAGGCAGCCGGCTTCCAGCACGCAGCGATCCATCACGATCGCGCCCATGCCCACCAGACACCCATCCTGAACCTCGCAGCCATGCAGGATCACACGGTGCCCCACGGTGACGTCATCACCGATGATGCAGGGCGTGACACCCTGGCTTGCGTGCAGCACACAGTGATCCTGGATGTTTGTGCGCGCGCCGATGCGAATGTCATGCACATCGCCACGCAACACGGACTGATACCAGATGCTGGCGTTCGGCCCGATTTCGACCCGCCCGATGACCTCGGCCGAATCCGCGACGAAGGCAGAATCCGCCACCTTCGGCGTATGGTTTCGCCATGCTTGAATCATGCCGGAGGCGGACGGCTCAGGCCGACTGCGGCGTTGGTTTCACTGGCGCAGCGGTGCGACGATCGGCTCCTGTCGTCGGCGCATTGCGCGGTTTTTCCTCGATGCGGATGCAACGCCCGTTGACGGCGCCCCCCTCGGCCAGCGTGAAACGGGTGTATTCGACATCGCCGTTCAACCGCCCTGTGGGCCCGATGTTCAGCGCCTTGCCGGCGCGCACGTTGCCGTGGATGGCGCCGTGCAGCACCAGGTTGGGCACATCCACATCGCCATCGATGCGGGCCGATTCGCTGACAATCAGCGTGCCGTCGTCACTGGAATGGATGTTGCCCTCGAACACACCGTCGATGCGCAGCGCGCCTTCGAATTCCAGCTCTCCCCGGAAACGCGCATGGGCGCCGATGAGTGTGTCGATGTGTGGCGTGGCGGCGCCGGATGTGACAGGTTTTCTGCGTTTCATGCGTCGGGTTCCTCCTCAATGCGAATGTCCACCTGATCGCGCGGCTCTCCCTTCCGGTTCAGGCGAATGACGCGCAGACGCGCGGGCCGCCATGTTTCCGTCCATGGGATACGGCCGTGGAGGAAGGTATGGGTTTCCAGGCGATAAGGCAACTCCGGTTCGCCGTCGGAGAGCGGGACGACCTTTTTCCGCCCGTCGCCGGCCAGAGCGACCAAACGCAGACGGCCTGAAACCCGGCGCGGATAATTGCCGCCTTTGACCAGCACGATGTCGTAGGCGATGGCATCGGACGCCGCCCATCGGGCGTGGGCGCGAAGGATGCGCACGCCGGCGGTTTTGCGGGCTTCCAGGATGCTTTCGTAGATGCGGATGCGGTGCGAAAGGGTGTCGATTTGTCGTTTCGATTGTTGCAGTTCCTGATTCAATGCCGCGATTCGGGCATTGCGGATGCGGAGTTCGGCATCCGCTTCGGCCAGTCGGTTGTGCGCCTGTTGGAGTTGCTGCTTCCATTCCGGATGCGCGGGAGCCATCGGTGGTCGCGCGCGTTGGCCGGCGGCCAGCCAGCCGGCGGTGGCGCCAGCCGCTATCAGTGCCAGCATGAACAGAAGCAGGGCGCGTGGCGAAATGCGAAAGCGCCGGGCCGGGCCGCCACTGGCGTCGTCCAGCACGATGAACTGATAGCGGCGCGTCAGCCATCCGCGCCCGATCGACATGCTGTCGTTTCCGTTCAGGGCCAGAGCGCGGAGGCCGGCAAGCCCGCCGTTTCCGGCAGTCCGAACATGATGTTGGCGTTCTGGACGGCCTGCCCCGCTGCGCCCTTGATGAGGTTGTCGATGCAGCTGACCACGACAGCCGAATCCGGCCCCGTGGTCGCGATGCCGATATCGCACCGGTTGCTGCCCGCGACGCCCTTGGTGGATGGCATCCGCCCTTCGTCCAGCACGCGCACAAACGTTTCGCCGGCATAAGCCTCGCGCAGGATTCCGTGCCAGCGGCCCACGTCGCGGCCACTCAGATGCAAGGTGCTCAGCATGCCGCGTGTCATTGGCAGGATATGGGGCACGAACCGGACGCGGACGTGAACGCCCGAGAAGCCCAGCGCCCATTCCTCCATTTCCCATGCATGGCGATGGCGCGGCAGACCATAGGCGCGCAGGCCTTCGTTGGTTTCGCAGTAGAGCAGCTCGGTTTTTGCCGCCCGGCCCGCGCCGGACGCGCCGGATTTGGCGTCCACGATGATTCGCTCGGTATCGAGCACGCCGGCACGCAGCAATGGCACGAGTGACAGCAGCACGCTGGTGGGGTAGCAGCCCGGATTGGCCGTGAGACGGCTGTTTTTCACCTGATTGCGGGCCAGTTCCGGCAGGCCGAACACCGCTTCCTTCAGGAGTTCGGGACAAGGGTGGCTTGCGCCGTAGGCTTGGCGGTAGTTCTCGGCGTTCCGATGGCGGAAGTCGGCGGACAGATCCACGACACGGCAGCCGGCGTTCAGTGCTGTCC
>CAYVBG010000038.1:0-10967 GCA_964449205.1 uncultured Zetaproteobacteria bacterium
CGAAGCCAGTTTGCGGAATGAAGCGCCATTTGATGTGGTTGTGGCCTTTGGCCTGCTGCATCATCTGGGCGACGACGAGGCCGGGGCGTTGTTCCGGCTGGCCGCCCGGGTGCTGTCCGATGATGGCGTGCTGGTGACCATCGATCCGGCCTTCTCTCCGGAACAATCGCGGTTTGCACGATGGCTGATTCGACGGGATCGGGGGCGCAATGTGCGTGATTCCGAGGGATACACGCAGCTTGCCAGGCGGCATTTCCCGCATGTGCGCGCCTGCGTGCGCCACGATCTGCTGCATGTCCCCTATACGCATGTTATCGTGCAGTGCCGCCAAAGTTCCGGAGACTTTCGGCACGAGGAAGATGTGCTACCGTTCCCGGCATGACGATGATTTCCGTGGTGATTCCTGTCTATGAGGCGGAAGATTGTTTGCACGAGCTGCACCGGCGGTTGACCGCTTCGCTCGAACGCATCCCCGGGGATTTTGAAATCATCATGGTGGAGGATTGCGGTGGCGATCGCTCGTGGGACATCATACGCGAGCTGGCTGCACGGGATGCGCGCGTGAAGGGTATCCGTCTTTCCCGCAACTTCGGTCAGCACTATGCCATCACGGCGGGATTGGACGCATGCGCCGGCGACTGGGTGGTCGTGATGGACTGCGACTTGCAGGATCGCCCCGAGGAGATTCCCCGGCTGTATGCCAAGGCGAGGGAAGGCTATGATGTGGTGCTGGCGCGGCGTGCGCAGCGGCAGGATCGCCCGGGCAAGGTGCTGGCGTCGCGATTGTTCTACCGCGTGTTCAGTTGGCTGGCCGATCTGGACTATGACCCCGCCGTGGGCAATTTCCGCATTGTTTCCCGCAAGGTGGCGGAGGGTTGCCGGAGCATGCGCGAACAATTGCGCTTTTTTGGCGGCATGGTGGACTGGCTGGGGTTTCCGACAGCGGCGGTGGATGTCACGCACGATTCGCGGTTCGCCGGAGAGAGCTCCTACGATTTTCGCCGATTGTGGAAGCTGGCGACGGACACCATCATCGCATACTCGGACAAGCCGTTGCGCTTGTCGGTCCGTTTCGGGTTTGCGATGGCCCTGCTGGCGTTCGGTGCCGGAGTGGCTTTTCTGGTTCACGCCATGGTGTTCGATGTGCCTGTCGCGGGGTGGAGCAGTCTGATCATCTCCCTGTATTTCCTTGGCGGCGTGATCATTGCCAATCTTGGCGTGATCGGGATTTATCTTGGCAAGACGTTTGATGAAGCCAAGAAACGGCCCTTGTATGTCATTCGGGAGCGAACATTCGATGGCGAGTGAGGGATGGCGGCGTGTTCCGTGGGATGAGCGGGTGTTCGGCATCCCCTGTTTCGAGTCATCGGGATGCGATGAACGCCTTTTGGCGGCTTCCGGGGGCATGCGCGGGCATTTCACCGTGCGCGTCGATCCGCTGGCGGACAAGGCTGCGTTGCACCGCCACGGTTTTTATTATGTGGATACATTGATTGAGCCTGTGTGCAAACCCGACCGGTTTGTATTTCATGCCCATGATGATGTGGCATTGGATGAAGACATGCCATTGCCGGTGTTGCTGGAGATGTGCGACGGGTTTGTGTTTGGCCGGTTTCACCGTGATTTTGCGATCCCCCAAGAGCGCGCTGATGCACGCTACCGCCAGTGGTTGACGCAACTGCACGCGAACGGTTTGGTGTTGGGGGTGCGTTTCCGCACCATGCCTGCGGCGTTTGTCGCCCATGAGGACGGGAAGCTGGTGTTGCATGCCGTGGCTCCGGATCTTCGCGGGCGGGGGATGGCGCGATTTTTGTGGAGTGCCGTCTGTCGGCGATTGTTTGATGCGGGGCATTCGAATCTGCGAAGCTCGGTGTCGGCCTCGAATCTTGCGGCCATGAATTTGTATGCGTCGCTGGGGTTTCGGCTCGAGCGAGCGGTGGATGTGTATCATTGCATGCGACTGAATCGGGCGTTGTGATGCGCCATGGCAAGCTGTGGGTCGGTCTTGCGGCCTTGTTCATGCTGCTTCCGGTGCCGGTGATGCAATTTGTGGGCGAGGAAGGGCTGATGGCGGTCAAGTCCTACGAGATGTTTGTGCGGCATGACTGGTGGCATCCGTCCATTCTTGGCGGCGTGTGGCCGCATTCGCCGCTGTGGCACTGGCCGGTGATCGCATTGTGCGGTCTGATTGGATGGGAGCATGTGGATGTCGCGATGCGCCTGGTGTCGGTCGCCGCGTCGTGGCTGGGTGCGCTGACGGCGGGATTGTTGGCCCGCTGGCTGTATGGCGAGGCACATCCCAAGGCGGGATGGCTGGCTGCCTTGGTCTATCTGACGCTGGGCGAAGTGTCATTTTGGTATGGTTGGCTGGGCTATGTGGATGCATTGTTCGGCATGTTGATTTTCGCGGCGATGGCCGTGTTGTGGAAGGCGGTGGCGGAAGAGCGCGCCGGCTGGTTTCTGGTTTCACTGGCGCTGGTTTCCCTGGCGTTCATGGCCAAGAACATCACGGCCTATGCCTTCTATGGTGCGGCCGGATTGGTGTTGCTGTGGCGCTACGGGCGCTGGCGATTGCTGGCGAAGCCGTGGTTTCTGGGCGGAGGGATGGCGGCGTTGACCGTGCCGGTGCTGTGGCAGTGGTGGGTTGTGCCGCAGGGGCAGAGCTCCGCAGCCACGACGCTGGCGGATGCCTGGCGGAACTTTGCCGGATTTGGCCTGATGGCCTACCTGAAGCATTGGGTGACCTATCCGTTTGTGTTGGCGTTTCGTGCCCTGCCCGTCAGCCTGCTGGCGGCTTGGGCCTGGTGGCGGGAGCGACGCATTCGAACGGACGAATCCATGCGGACAGCGGGCTGGATTGTGTTGCTGTGTTTTCTGCCGTTCTGGTTGTCTGCCGGCGGTTCCCCTCGCTACCTGGTGCCGCTGTATGGCATGGTCGCCATGTGGTTGACGGGATGGCTGTTGGTTGCTGGAACGGAGTGGCGGCGATCCGGCGTGCGGCTGATGGCGCTGATGATTGTCCTGAAGGTTCCCTACAGTCTCGTGGTGTTGCCGTATATCAAGGACTGGCGGCCGGAGCGGGATGTCAAACAGGTGACGCGCCAGATTATGGAAATTGTGGGGGATTCGCCGGTTTTGACGGAAAATGATGTCGCCACGGGCTTGGCGATTGCCGCTTATCTGGATGTCTGGCGACGTGATGTGCCTTATGTGCGCTGGAATGACCGGAAAACGCCTGCCTATGTGCTGGCCGAAATGCCGACGCCGGCCCTGGGTGTGCTGGTGCGCAGCTGGCGGTTGCGTGGCGATGTGGTGTATTTGTACCGGCAATCAGGCGTTTCGGCACGGAGGGGAGGCGGCATATGATCCCGTTCAATCGTCCGTGGATGAGCGGCAGGGAACTGACATATATACGCGAGGCTCATGCCAATGGGCAATTGGCGGGAGACGGCCCCTTCACGCGCCGATGCGAGCGTTGGCTGGAAGCGCGCGTGGGCAGCTGCAGGGCGTTGCTGACGCACTCCTGCACCGCGGCGCTGGAGATGGCTGCGCTGTTGCTCGATCTCCGCCCGGGGGACGAGGTTATCATGCCATCCTACACATTCGTTTCCACGGCCAACGCCTTTGCCTTGCGTGGGGCAGTGCCGGTGTTTGTGGACATCCGGCCGGATACGCTCAACCTGGATGAGCGATTGGTGGAGGCGGCGATTACGCCGCGCACCCGCGCGATTTGCGTGGTGCATTACGCCGGTGTGGCGTGCGACATGGATCGTATCATGGCTGTTGCCGCGCGCCATGATCTGGCGGTGGTCGAGGATGCGGCACAGGCGATGATGAGCGCGTGGCGCGGTCGTCCGTTGGGGGGCATCGGTCATCTGGCTGCATTCAGTTTTCATGAAACGAAAAACGTGATTTCGGGCGAGGGAGGCGCGCTGCTGGTCAACGACCCGCGATTCATTGATCGGGCGGAAATCATTCGTGAGAAGGGGACGAACCGCAGCCAGTTCTTTCGTGGCGAAACCCGCAAATATGAGTGGCTGGATCTGGGGTCGTCCTGGCTGCCGGGAGAAATCATTGCTGCGTTTCTCTGGGCGCAACTGGAGGAGGCCGACGCGATCACCCGGCGGCGCCTGGCAATCTGGAACCGTTATCACGAGGCGTTCCGGGCGCTGGAGGGCGAAGGCGTGGTGCGACGCCCCCTGATTCCGGATGGGGCGACGGCGAACGCGCACATGTATTATCTGCTGTTGCCGTCGGCGCGCGCGAGGGATGTGTTCATCGCCGGGATGCGCGAGGATGGCGTGCATGTGGTGTTTCATTACGTGCCCTTGCATGGTTCGCCGGCCGGCCGGCGTTGGGGGCGTGTGCATGGGGTAATGCGTCATACCGAGGATGTTGCGTCGTGCATCGTGCGTCTGCCGCTGTGGCCGGGCCTTGAAGACAGTCAGGATCGGGTGATTGAATGCGCATGCGCGCGCCTGAAACAGGGACTTGAGGAGCAAGCATGATTCTGGTCATCGGTGACATCATTGTGGACGAGTTCGTGTGGGGGGATGTCACGCGCATCTCGCCGGAGGCGCCGGTGCCGGTGGTGCATGTGGAGCGCGTGGATCGGCGCTTGGGCGGTTCGGCCAATGTGGTGCGCAATCTGCACGCGATTGGCGAGGCTTCGGCCATGATCGGGATGGTGGGCGACGACGAGCCGGGCCGGTGGGCGATGCGGCGGCTGGCCGAGCTGGATTCGGATGCGTCCGGCGTGCTGGTCAAGAAAAACGGCCGGCCCACAGCCATCAAGACACGCATCATTGCGCGGCATCAACAGCTGGTGCGCTACGATCGCGAATGGCTGCAACCGGCCGGCGAGGACAGTCGTCAGGCGATGCGGTGGCATCTCCGCGCACTGGGCGATCGGGCGAATGCGGTGATTTTGTCCGACTATGGCAAGGGCGTGCTGGACGAGGCGATGCTCGCGGACGTGATCGCCCTGATGCGGGGGCGCATTGTCGCCGTGGATCCCAGGCCCGAGCATACGGACGCCTATCGTGGCGCGACGGTGATCACGCCGAATCTGATCGAGGCGGCGGCCATGGCCGGCATGGAGCCCGTCAACGACGATGCGCATGTGGAACGGATGGCGCGTGCGCTGCACGAGCGGCTGGATTTGCGCCATGTGTTGATTACCCGTTCCGAACAGGGCATGACGCTGTTCGACGGCCGGATGTGCCATCATATCCCGACGGCGGCGCGGGATGTGTTCGACGTGACAGGTGCGGGCGATACGGTGATTGCGGTGTTCACCGCCTGCCTGGCGCGCGGCGACGATGCGCTGACCGCCGCCCGTCATGCGAACCATGCCGCCGGCGTGGTGGTGGGCAAGGTGGGCACGGCGACGGCGACATGGGAAGAAATCGAGGCTGGCGCATGAAGGTGGCGGTGGGCGTTCCGGCGCGTTATGCGTCCACCCGGTTTCCCGGCAAGCCGTTGGCCCTGCTGGCCGGTCGGCCAATGATTGCGCATGTGGTGACGCGCGCGTTGGCAGCGGATGTCGGGCCGGTGTTTGTGGCCACCGATGACGAGCGCATCGCCCGTGCGGCACATGAGGCGGGCGCCGAGGCGCGGATGACGCGCGCCGATCATGCCAGCGGCACCGAGCGGCTGGCCGAGGCGGCGGCGGATCTCGATTGCGATGTGGTGGTCAATGTGCAGGGTGACGAACCGTTGCTCGATCCGGAGGCCATCCGCGCCGTATTGCAGCCACTGCTCCATGATCCGGCCCTGCCGATGGCCACCTTGGCGCATCCGATTCGTGACGAATTCGACCTGATCGACGCCAACGTCGTCAAGGTGGTGTGCGATGCGGCCGGACGCGCCCTGTATTTCAGCCGCGCGCCGATCCCTTTCTTGCGCGATGAGTCCGCCGCGCAACCGTTGCAGCATGTCGGTCTGTATGCGTATCGGCGGGATTTTCTGATGGCCTATCCGTCGCTGCCGCCCTCGCCGCTGGAGCGGGCCGAGGGACTGGAGCAGCTCCGGGCCCTCCATCACGGTCACCCCGTTGCGGTGGTGGTTGGTGATTTCCACTGTGTCGGGGTGGATGCGCCCGAGGATCTGCATCGGGCCGAGGCGATGCTCGCCGGCGATTGACGGCGATCCGGTCGCGGGCCGCGATCTCCCCCACCTTTCCCCACCACTCCAAGTCATGCGCTGACGCATCCAATCTGCGCGGGCGGGCGCTGTGTCGGCTGTGCCGGATTGGCACAGTGTGCCTCGTTTGCATGCGGGAATGGTTGACACGGGTCGAGTTATGGGCAATATTGGCGCAAAGTGGGTAATTGTGGGTAAGTGTTCCATGCCAACGGTTCCATGGTCATGAGGCGCGATCCACGCGGCGGGGAGGATTTCCGAGCGCATGTTTTTTCCGGGCGAATATCGAAACGCGATGGACGGGAAGGGGCGTGTCAACATTCCGGCCGTCTTTCGCGAAAGCCTGCGTGAGCGGTATGGCGGCGAGGAGGTGGTGCTGACGCGTGATTACGATGGCTGTCTGCGCGCTTATCCCCCACGGGAATGGGAGCGCGATGTGCTGGCTGTCGTGCGTGAACTGGACGTCAATGATCCCTACCGTCGCGCCTATGAGCGTTTTGTGGTCAGTCCCGCCGTGGCCTGTGCGCCGGACAAACAGGGGCGTATCCTGATTCCGGCCACGTTGCGGGAGTATGCGGGGCTGGGCAAAACCGTGTTGTTCGCCGGCGGGGCCAGCCATTTCGAGATCTGGGACGCGGCCCGGCGCGAGGCGCGGATGGAGGAGGACCTGGCCGTGTTGCGGCAAGGGCCTCCGGCGCGCTGATGTGGTGGATGCTTCTGTTGGCGCGCATGTGCCCGTCTTGCGGGATGCATTCGTCGATGCGCTGTGCATGCGTCTGGATGGCCGCTATGTGGACGCCACGTTCGGACGCGGCGGCCATGCGCGCGCGCTGCTGGCACGGTTGGGGCCGGCTGGGCGTTTGCTGGCGATTGATCGCGATCCCGAGGCGGTGGGCGAAGGAGAACGGCTGGCGCGCGAGGATGCCCGGTTTTGCATCCGGCATGCGGCGTTTGGCGAGCTTGAAGCGGCGTTGGACACCGAGGGCTGGCATGCCGTGGATGGCGTGGGTTTCGATCTGGGCGTGTCGTCGCCGCAACTGGATGAGGCCGGACGCGGGTTTTCGTTCGGACGGGAAGGCCCGCTGGACATGCGCATGGACACCAGTCGGGGGCCGACATTGGCGGAACGCCTGGCGCATGTGGATGAGCGTGCGCTCGCCCGCGTGCTTCGGGATTACGGCGATGAGCGGTATGCGATGCGCATGGCCCGCGCCATCGTGCGCGCCCGCCGCGAGGGGCGGCTGATGACAACGCGGGATTTGGAGCATGTGTGTTTCCATGCCGTGCCGCCGCATGCCCGGCACGGGCGGACACATCCGGCCACGCGCGCGTTTCAGGCCTTGCGGATTTGGGTGAACGACGAGATGGGGCAGCTGGATGCGGGCCTGAATGCGGCCATGGACAGGCTGGCGCCCGGCGGGCGGCTGGTGGTGATTTCGTTTCATTCCGGCGAGGACAGGCGGGTGCGCGACCTGATCGAAGCGCGTGTGCACCCCTGCACCTGCCCTCCGGATTTTCCCGTTTGCGTATGCGGGAAAACGCCCTCCATGCGCTGGGTGCGCAAGAAACCCTTGCGGCCTTTGGACGAGGAGTGCGCGCGCAATCCCCGGGCGCGCACGGCACGCATGCGCGTGGCGGAGCGGCTGGCATGAGCGGGCGGATGCGGTGGTGGGCGGCCATGCTCGCGCTGGCGGGCGTGATGGCGGCCATGCAGGTGGGGCTGGCGCGTGAGCGCTTGGCGTTGGCCGGCAAGAAGGCGGCCGCCCTGCGCGAGGTGCGGCAGTTGCGGGCCGATCTGGGCAAGCTGCGGTTGGAGTGGGCAACCCTGACGCGGCCGGAGCGGGTGCGGCGGCTGGCAGTCTCGAAGCTGGGCATGCGCCCGCCGTTGCCCGCTCAGGTGGTGCGCCCGTGAAGGGCGGGGTGAAGCCTTCGATGAAGCGGGGCGAGGAGATTTTCGTGCGCCGGCGCATCGAGGCGGTGACCGGATTGCTGGCGTTGGGTTTTGCGCTGTTGATGGTTCGGGCGGTGGATCTGCAATGGTGGCAAGCCGACCGATTGCGTCAGATGGCCGAACGCCAACGGCAGCGGGAATACGTGATTCCCGCGCCGCGCGGCCCCATTCTGGACGCGCGAGGGCGGGTGCTGGCCGAGAGTGTGCGCGTGCCCTCCATCGCCGCGATGGCCGACGAGGTGCCGCCGGCGCGCATCGCGGAACTGGCGCGGGCGCTGGGCATGAGCGAGGCGAAGCTGAGGCGCGCATTGGCGCGCCGGCGCGGATTCGTGTGGTTGGCGCGGCAGGTTCCGCCGGCCGTGGCGGACAAGGTGATGGCGCTGAAGATTCCCGGCGTGCGGCGGGAGACGGAATGGCGGCGTTATTATCCATTGGGGCCGGCCACCGGCCATCTGCTGGGTTTCGTGGGGGTGGACGGCCACGGTCTGGAAGGACTGGAGCATGAGATGGATGCGGTGCTGGCTGGTCGGCCAGGGCATATGCGGGCACGGCGGGATGCGCGTGGCGGCACGTTGCCCGGTGGCGAGTGGCTGGCGCCACCCCGGCCGGGCCGGGCGCTGCGTCTGACGCTGGATGCGACCATCCAAAGTCTGGTCTATGCGGCACTGGTCGAGGGGGTGCGGGCGCAGCATGCGAAGGGCGGATCGGTGGTGGTGATGAATCCGGCCGATGGGGCTGTGCTGGCGATGGCCAACTGGCCGGGGTTCAATCCCAACGATTTCCACCGCTACCGGCCGGGACAGTGGCGCAATCGCGCGGTGACCGACATGGTCGAGCCGGGTTCGGTGCTCAAGCCGTTCGCGGTCGCGGCGGCGCTGGAAACGGGTCGGTGGCGGCGTGATTCGCGCCTGTTTTGCGAGCATGGGCGCTTCCGCGTGGCGGATTACGTGATTCACGACGTGCACGACGAGGGATGGCTGACCATGACGGACATCCTGGCGCGGTCCAGCAACATCTGCGCCGCCAAGCTGGCGCTGGGCGTCGGGGCGGAGCGTTTGCGCGACATGCTGGAGCGGGCCGGATTTGGCCGACGAACAGGCATCGGGCTGGCGGGAGAGTCGCCCGGCATGATGCCGCCGCCCGACAGGTGGGGGCCGGTGGAAACCGCCACCATCGCCTTCGGTCAGGGGATCGCCGTGACGCCGTTGCAGATTGCAGCGGCCTTTTCCGTTCTGGCGCGGGACGGCGAATGGGTGCGGCCGCGTTTTCTGGCCGAACCTGCGTTGGCGGATGTGTCTGCCAACGGCGTGCGTCGCGTGATGTCCGCGCGTGTGGCCCGGGAGGTGCGGCGCATGCTGGTGCACGCGGCCAGTCCCGAGGGTACGGGCGCGCTGGCGGTTCCGATCGGCTATCCGGTGGCGGGCAAGACCGGCACGGCGCAGAAACCCGACGGGCATGGCGGCTATGCGAAAGATCGATTCACGGCGGTGTTCGCCGGCATGGTTCCGGCCGATGATCCGCGGCTGGTTATTGTGGTGGTGATGGATGAACCCCGGGTCAGCATTTATGGCGGCAAGGCGGCTGCGCCCGTGTTTCGGCGCATCGCCGGGGCCGCGCTGCCCTACCTGGGTGTGGCGCCGCGCACGATTACGCCGGAGAGGCGTTGGCGAGCCGTGCAGGTGCACGCCGATGCGGTTGAGGCCGGCCGGGGGGGTGCGTTGGCGCGGTCGGATGCGTTGCCTTCACTGTATGGCATGTCGCTGCGGGAGGTGCGGCGGTTTGCGGCGGATCGCGGCCTGATGCTGCGTGTGCATGGTTCGGGCTGGGTGGTGCGCCAGCGGCCGGTGGCGTTGGCCCGGTTGTCTGCTGGCGACACGGTGGAGGTGTGGCTGGATGACTGACGGGATGCGCGAGCTGGAATCGCTGACCCGACGGCCGCCGCGTCGCCTGAGCGCGCTGGCCGCAGGCATGGGCCGGGGGGCAGGCGATGCCGTGATTGCGGGTGTGTGCGACGATTCGCGGCGGGTGCAGGCCGGCGATGCGTTTTTGTGTCTGCCGCGCGCGGCAGGGCGTGCGGATGATTTTGTCCGTCAGGCCGCCGAGGCTGGCGCGGCGGCGGTGATTTCGGTCGGGGGCGTTCGGCTGGATACCCGTCTGCCGCATCTGAGTTTGCCGGACATGCGTGCGGTGGGGGCTTTGTTGCGGCGTTGGTTTGGCACGGAAGAGGCTGACACGCGACTGATCGGAGTGACCGGCACGGACGGCAAGACCAGCGTGAGCTGGATGCTGAGGGAAGCCGTGGCGCGTTTGTCGGGCAAGGCTTGGGCGGTGGGCACGCTGGGATGGGTGCGCGCGGCGGACGACTGGCTGGACATGGGCAACACGACGCCTTCCCTCTTGAGCATGCATCGGTTGTTGGCGGCGGCGGCAGATGCCGGCGTGCCGGTGGTGGCTTGCGAGGTGTCTTCGCACGGCATCGAGCAGCAGCGCATCGCCGGCCTGCCGTTTGCGGCGGCCGTGTGGACGAATCTGGGGCACGACCACTTGCAGGATCACGGCGGATTCGAGAGCTATGCCGCCATCAAGCAGGGATTTGTCGCCGAGGTGGCCGCAACAGGCGCTCCGTGCATCGTCAATCTCGACGATGCCGGGGTGCGCGATCGCGCCCCGGTCGGCGCGGCGGGATTCGGGCGCGGCCTGTATCGGGACGATGCGGTGCTGGCCTGGGAACAGGAGTTGCCCGGCATGGTGCGTCTGCGTCGGCGCGGCGAAGGCGCCGATGAGGAGGTGCGCATCGAGGATGCGCCCTTGGGCGAGTTCCATGCCGCCAATCTGGCCGCCGTGGCCCTGACATTGCTGGAGTTGGGGCTGG
>CAYVBG010000039.1:0-10902 GCA_964449205.1 uncultured Zetaproteobacteria bacterium
ATAGACAAGCCTAACAAGGGAATGGAGATGCTGGCCAGGAAACGCTCGACTTGCCGCCGCCCAAGGAAGCGCCGACGCAGCAAACGGCAAACAGCAATGCCAGCGCCTTGCCCGTTCCGGCCCATCCGCGCTCGGCAAAGCCCCGCGAGAGATATTCCATCGCGCCGCCCAGCACGTGGCCGTCGGGTCGGAACTCGCGGTACATCTGCGCCAGCGTCACTTCGGTGAACTTGGATGTCATGCCGAAGAATCCGGCCACGATCATCCAGAAGGTCGCGCCCGGGCCTCCAACGCTGACGGCGATGGCCACGCCGGCAATGTTGCCCAGCCCCACGGTGGCCGACAGTGCGGCGGAGAGCGCCTGAAACGGCGTGACCTCGCCCTTGTCTTCCGGCGTGCGGTAGCGGCCGCGCAGCACTTGCAGCGCATGCCCCATCATGCGCAGGTTGATGAAGCCGAAGCGCACGGTCAGATAAACCGCGCCGATCACCAGCCAGCCGACGATGAAGGGCATGTTGGCCTCGCCCGGCATCACGTCGAAAAACAGCACGCTGGCCAGTGCGCCGTTGATCTGGCCGAAGAAATGGTCGAGGCCCGGGGGCTGGGCCAGCGCCGGCCGGGCAGCGATGGTCAGGGCCGGCGGCAGCAACCCCGCCCATGCCAGCATCGTTCGCATCATGACCCTCCCCTTGGGCATCTCTCTCGCGCCGCGGTCGTTCAGAACGTGGCGTTGTTCCAGCCCCACAGATGGCGGGCCGGAGAGGCGAACTCGATGTAGGTGCGCGCCGCATCAACGCCCAGGTGCTTCTGCACCAAGGCGCAGAGTGCGGCGGAAAAGCGGGCGGCTTCATGCTCCGGCAGGCCCAGGCTTTTCAACTCCAGATACGCCGCCGGCGCGTCGCTGCCGGCGAACAGCAGGGCCGCGCCGTCTTCCAGATGCGTCATGACATAAGCTTCGGGCTTGCCCAGCATGTCTGCCACCGCGCGGCTGGCGGCGCGCAGCGTGTCGGCGCGTTGCTCGGGCGTGAGCGACACATTGGTGCGAATGGACAACAACGGCATGGTTCCCTCCCCGGGTTGGCGTTTGCGAGACGGCGCGGCTATTCGGAGCCGGACGCAGCATGGGCGGCGGGCGAACACCCGGCCCGGGTCGTGATATTCCGGCCCATGCGACGATTGACGAGGTTGACCCCGGCGATGATGAAGCCCAAGGCGATGAACGCGCCGGGTGGCAGCACGAACATCAGGAAGTCGGGGTAGCTCTCACCCAACAGGCGCATGCCGAACAGGCTGCCATGGCCCAACAGCTCGCGCGCCGAACCCAGCAGCATCAGCGCCAGCGTGAAGCCCAGCCCCACCCCCAAGGCATCCGCGATGGAGTCCGACAGGCCGTTTTTGCTGGCGAATGCCTCGGCGCGCCCCAGAATGGCGCAGTTGACGACAATCAGCGGGATGAACAGCCCCAGCACCAGATACATCTCGTGCGCCCAGGCGTTCATCGCCATGCCGATGACTGTCACAAAGGCCGCGATGATGGTGATGTAGGCCGGAATGCGCACGTCGCGCGGCACCAGACCGCGGATCAGCGATACCACGGTGTTCGATCCCACGAGCACCAACGTGGTCGCCGCGCCCATCCAGAAGCCGTTGATGGCGCTGGTGGTCACGCCGAGCAGCGGGCACATGCCCAGCAACTGCGTGAAGATCGTGTTGTTGCGCCAGATGCCGTCGGCGAGGATGTCCACGCGGTCGGGCGCGGCGGCATTGGTTGTCGCGTTCATGGCCGTAGTGTCGCCTTTCCGTCCGTTTGTTCAAGGTGTGTCGCATGCCGCAGCAGCGACTTCCGGTGTGTGGCGAAGAACGCCAGCCCGCGATGCACGGCCCGCACCACCGCGCGCGGCGTGATGGTGGCGCCGGTGAACTGGTCGAAATCGCCGCCGTCCTTTTTCACCGCCCAGCGGGTGTTGGCCAGCGTCTTGCCGGAGAATGCGTCGATCCAGGCGCGGTTGTGTACGATGCCATCGCCCAGTCCCGGTGTTTCCTGATGCTCGGTGACGCGAATGGCGGCGATGGTTCCATTCGGTGTTACACCCATCAGGATACGGATGGCGCCGGCATAGCCATCGGGCGCGACGACCTCCCAGGCCAGCGCCTTGACACGCCCGGCTGTGTCGCGGGCGATGTACACCGGAATATCGCGCCGGCCGTCGTGGACATGGAGCACGTCGTCGATCGGATTGTTCGCATGCTCCGGCAGCACCTGTTCGAGGCTGGCGCGCAGCATCGCCCGCTGGGCGTCGCGAATCGGCTGACGGGTGAAGATGTCGGTGACGCCGAGCAGCGTGGCGGCGATGGCGGTGACCAGTGTCAATGCCAGCACCATGCGAATGGCGGGTGCCGTGGCGCGCTCAGCCATGATGGCCGTCTCCATTTCCGCCGGCCCGCCGCCCTTTGCCGTAGACGCGCGGGCGCAGCCAGCGGTCGAGCAGCGGCGTGGCGCTGTTCATCAGCAGGATGGCGAACATCACGCCCTCGGGATAACCGCCGAAACTGCGGATGCTCCATGTGAGCACGCCGCATCCGATGCCGAACGCCAGCTGCCCCTTGGGCGTCACCGGCGAAGTGACCGGATCGGTGGCCATGTAGAACGCGCCCAGCATCAGGCCGCCGGCCAGCAGGTGGAACATCGGTGGCGCGAAGTGGCCGGGATCGAGGGCGTGAAAGACGGCGGCCAGCGCCCCGACCGTGGCGATGAAGCTCACCGGGATGTGCCAGGTGATGGTATGGCGGGCCAGCAGGTAGATGCCGCCCAGAAGCAGCGCCAAGGCCGAGGTTTCGCCCAGGCTGCCTGCCTCGCGGCCGAGGAAGGCGTCCAACCAGCCATAATCGTAGCCGCGCATGGCTTCGGCGAAGCCGATGCCCTGCGTCCAGGCGGTGCGCACATGACCCAGCGGGCTGGCCATGGTGATGGCATCCAGGCTCTTGCCCAGCGCCTCCGGCCCCAGCCAGAACAGACGCCAGCATTGGACGAAGTCGTAGAGATTCACTGCCGGCGAAGCCAGATGCATGGGCGTGATCCACGAGGTCATTTGCAGTGGAAACGAAATCAGCAACACCACGCGTGCGGCCAGCGCCGGATTGAACGGATTGTGACCCAAGCCGCCATACACCTGCTTGGACAGGCCAATGGCGATGGCGCAGCCGATCAGCGCGATCCACCACGGCGCGGCGGCCGGCAACGTCAGCGCCAGCAGCAGGCCGGTCAGCGCGGCCGAACCGTCGCCCACGGGCTTCGTTGGCCGCCCCATCCACTTCAGGCACAGCCATTCCATGGCCATGCAACCGCCGGTGCAGAGCGCGATGATGAACACCGCCAGCCAGCCGAACATATAAACCGCGACGATGCTTGCCGGCGTCAGCGCCAGTATCACCGACAGCATGTTGGCGCGGATGCTGTCGCCGTTGTGGATATGGGGGGAGCTGATCAGCGTGTTCACGACGCGTCCTCGTCGTTGTTTGCCGTATCCGCGGTGTTTTTCCGCACCCGGGCGCGTCGCGCCGCGCGCTCGGCGCGTTCGCGGGCCAGGCGGTTGTCGCGCGCTTCGGCGCGCAGCTTGGAAATGCGCGCGAACTCGCGTTCCTTCTCGATGCGGGCCACCTGTCCCTTGGCGTAGCGGAAATAGTGCACCAGCGGGATGTGGGACGGACAGACATAGCTGCAACAGCCGCATTCGATGCAGTCAAACAGATCGTAGTCCTGTCCGCGTTCGAATTCGTCGTGGCGGCAATGCCAGGCCAGCTCGTTTGGAATGAGGCCCACGGGACAGACCTCGACGCAATGTCCGCAACGGATGCAGGGCTCCTCCACCGCGTTTTCGCTGTAGAGCGCATCGCGGTGCACGGCCAATAGCCCGTTGGTGGATTTGATCACCGGCACATCCAGTTTGGGCAGACATTCGCCCATCATCGGGCCGCCATGGATCAGGCGGATACCGGTGAGATCGTCCAGCCCGTGCTGGCGCAGCAGGAACGGCGCCGGCGTGCCCAGTCGCACCCGCATGTTGCCGGGCTGCGGCGTGGCGTCGCCGGCTACCGTCACCACGCGCTCGATCAGCGGCTGGCCGCGCCGGACGGCGTGGTCGATGGCATGCGTGGTGCCGACATTTTGGCACAGCACGCCGATGTGCATCGGCAGCTTGCCCGCCGGAATCTCCATGCCGGTGAGGGATTGGATGAGCTGCTTTTCGCTGCCCTGCGGGTAGCGGGTGGGCAGCGGACGGATGTCGATGTCGGCATTGCCCGTGTCATGCGCATCCAGCGCCTGCCGCATGGCCCGGATGGCGTCCGGCTTGTTGTCTTCGATGGCGATGATGGCGCGGGATGCGCCCACGACATGGAGAATGATATCCAGCCCCCCCAGGATGGTCTCCGGTTCCTCCAGCATCAGGCGATGGTCGCAGGTGAGTTCCGGTTCGCATTCCACGCCGTTCAGAATCACCGTGTGGATCGGGTGGCGCTGGTCGCGGACGATTTTGATGAAGGTGGGGAACACCGCGCCGCCCAAGCCCGCGATGCCGGCAATGCGGATGCGCTCGCGCACTTGGGCAGGATCGTGCGCCCGGGGATCGGGCATGGGTTCGAGGCTGTCGTCGGGCGTATCTTCGCCGTCGGGCTCGATGAAGATGCAGGGACGCCCGAGGCCGGACGGATGCGGCACGGGGTGTTCCTCGATGCGGACGACCTTGCCTGAGGTCGGCGCATGCACCGGGGATGAGACATAGCCTTGGGATTTGGCGATTTTCTGCCCGCGCAGCACCCGATCGCCCACCTGTACGAGCGGAGCGCAGATTTCTCCGATATGCTGCTTGAGCGGCAGGATCAGCACCTCCGGCAGCGGACAAGGGCGGATGGGCGCGCCGGCCGCGCGCTTGTGTTGCGGCGGGTGCACGCCACCGGGGAAGTCGCGCAGGCCGGCAATCGAGGTTGCGCCGCGCAGGCGGTCAAGCAGCTTGTGGAGCATCCATGTCTTCCCCGGTCTTGCGTATGGCCGCCGGCGGCGACCAGATCCATTCCTCGAATCCTTCGGGTTTTGGAATCATGTCGATGCAGTCCACCGGGCAGGGCTCGACACACAGCTTGCAACCGGTGCAATAATCCGCGATCACCGTGTGATACTGCTTGGGCGCGCCGATGATGGCGTCCACCGGGCAGGCCTTGATGCACAGGGTGCAACCGATGCATTCGTCCTCGCGGATGAACGCCAGCATTGGCGGTTCCGGTTCTTCCGCCAGCGGCTTGGGTTCCACCCCCATCAGATCGGCGATGGCGAGCATGGCGCGCTCTCCTCCGGGCACGCACTGGTTGACATCCGCCTCGCCCCTGGCGACGGCCTCGGCATAGGGCTTGCAGCCCGGATAACCGCATTGGCCGCATTGGGTCTGCGGCAGCACGGCGTCGATTTTTTCCACCATCGGGTCGCCCTCGACATGGAACACGCGCGAGGCAATCGCCAGCAGAATACCGGCAATCAGGGCCACGCTGGCCAGAGCGATGATGGCGGCGAGAATGCCCATGTCAGGTCTGCGAACCTCCGACGGAATGGAATACGGGGCGGAAAGAACAGTAGCGCGACCGTGATTTCAATTGAATAACGTGAATGCAGTGTGAAATGCGGCGGATGCAGGCGCTCAGCCCTTGACCAGCCCGGAGAAACCCATGAAGGCCAGGCTCATCAGCCCGGCGGTGATCAGCGAGACCGCCGAACCGCGGAATGCCTCGGGCACCGGCGCTTTCTCGATGTGCTCCCGCAGGCCGGAGAACAGCAGCAATACCAGCGCGAAGCCCAAGGCCGAGCCGAAACCGTAGAGCGCCGAGGTCATGAAGGTCTGCTTTTTTTGCACATTCAACAATGCCACGCCGAGCACCGCGCAGTTGGTGGTGATGAGCGGCAGGAAGATGCCCAGCGCCTGATAGAGCACGGGGCTCGTCTTGTGAATCATCATCTCGATGAACTGCACCAGCACGGCGATGATCAGGATGAAGAAGATCGTCTGGAGATAGAGCAGATCGAAGGGAATCAGGATGTATTGCTGCACCAGCCATGAGGCAGTGGAGGCGAGCGTCATCACGAACAGCACCGCCAGCGACATGCCCAAGGCGGTTTCCAGCTTGTTGGACACGCCAAGGAACGGGCAGATGCCGAGAAACTTGGTGAGCACGAAGTTGTTCACCAGCACGGCGGACACCAGAATCAGCGCGAACTCGCCCATGGCCGGATTATAGAGTGTTGGAAGGCCCGGGTATACGGGCGGCGCGATGCGGGTTTATTCCGGGGTTGCGTCGATACGCGCATCGGTCGTGCGCGCCAGTTGTTGCAGGGCCGGGGAGATGCGCACAGGGGGCGGAACAGGGTGTTCCAGCGCGCGGCATTCGGGCGGCAGCGATGCCAGTTCTCCGGCTGCCCGCGTTCGTATGGCATCCAGCGCTTCGGATGGCCCGGTGCGCCGGCCTTGCCGCATCACCGGCTTCAGGAGCGGCTCGCCTTCGCATGCTTCATCCATGAGTCCCAGCGTGTCGAAAACGATCCGTCCGCCTGTGCGCTTTCGCCAGACCTGCTTGCGCCCCGGCCACGTGGCCTTGCCCTCGCTGGTCTTGCGCCGGGGGATGCCGGCGTATTCCTGAAGCTTGCAGGCGCAATCCAGATACGGCGCATCCGCCGAGGTGGTGAGCCGCGTGCCAACGCCATAGCCGTCGATCGGCGCGCCTGCCTGCTCCAGTTCATGAATCTGGCACTCATCCAGATTGCCGCTGGCGAAGATCGTGACCTCCCGCAGCCCGGCGCGGTCCAGAATCCGGCGCACCTTGCGCGCATGGCCGGCCAGATCGCCGGAATCCAGCCGCACGCCCCGCACATGGATGCCCTCGCGGGCCAGCTCGGCGGCTGCCCGCGCCGCATGTTCCGCGCCGCGCTCGGTGTCCCGGGTGTCGATGAGGAGCACGGTTGTTTCGGGATGGCTGTGTGCAAAATGAAGGAATGCTTCGTGTTCGGAATCGTGGGCCAGTACCCAGGAATGCGCCATCGTGCCCGCGACCGGCATGCCCAGTCGCATGCCGGCCAGCACATTGGAGCTGGCATCGAATCCGGCGATCCAGGCTGCCCGCGCGGCCATCAGCCCGGCCTCCGCCCCATGCGCGCGCCGCAGGCCGAAATCCACCAACTGTTTTTCGGGCGCGGCCAGGCGGATGCGCGCGGCCTTGGAAGCGATGAGGGTCTGGAAGTGCAGGATGTTGATCAGCCGTGTTTCCACCAGTTGCGCCAGCGGCAGCGAGGCGGTCACGCGCAACATCGGCTCGTCCGGAAAGCATGCTGTCCCTTCCGGCATGGCGTCCACATCGCCATCGAAACGCAGTTGCGCCAACCAGTCCAGCAGGGCGGTGGAGAAGCGGCCGGTGGATTCCAGCCAGGCGATCTCGTCGTCGGAGAAGGAGAGTTGCTCCAGATATTGCAACGCTTGCTCCAGTCCGCAGGCGAGCAGGAAGCCGCGGTTTTGCGGCAACCGGCGCGCGAAGAATTCAAAACTGGCCGGCGCTGTCATACCATGTTCCAGATAGCCTTGGATCATGGTCAGTTGATAGAGATCGGTCAGCAATGGCGAGACGTCGGCACGGCTCAAGCCAGTTCCTCCCCGATATCTTCGGTGGCGATGACGCGCGCGCCGGCTTCGTGCATGCGCAGCATGGCGCGTTCGCCGTCGCCGGGGTGCGCATCCACGGCGCGCACGGCATCGTGCAGCACAACGACGTCGAGGCCGGTCTTCAGGGCGTCGAGTACGGTATGCAGCACGCAATAGTCGGTGGCCAACCCGCACACACAGACGCGTTCCACGCCCAGGCGCGCCAATGTCGCAGCCAGATCCGTTCCCTGAAAGCCCGAATAGGCCTCGACATCGGCCGCAACACCCTTGGAAACGATGATCGCGTTGTCCGGAAGCCGGAGCGCGTCCGCAAATGCCGCGCCCGGCGTGCCGGCCACGCAATGGACGGACCACGGCCCGCCCTGGGGGCGGAAGGAGCAGTGGTCGGGCGGATGCCAGTCGCGGGTGGCGATGATGGGGAGCTCCGCACGGTGGAAGCGCTCGATCATGGCGTTGACGGGCGCGATGACGGCGTCCCCGTCCGGGACGGGCAGGGCGCCACCCGGAAGAAAATCGTTTTGCACGTCCACGATGACGAGCGCGTCGCTGCCGTCGTTCATGTGCGCCTCCTGTTGCTCCTGCCTTTGGAGTAGGCCAAACAAGAGCGTCGCGCAAGCGGTTTTCGCGGAATCAATCGTCCTCGTCGCCACTCAGCAGCCGGGCGGCTTCTTCGTGATCCACATACCGGATGTCGTGTCCCCGCACCATGTAGATCACCATTTCGGCGATGTTTACCGCATGGTCACCAATGCGCTCCAGCGCGCGGCCGACATTGTTCGCGGTCAGGCCCGCGCCGATCCGGCGGGGATCCTCCATCATGTAGGTCAGGTTTTCGCGTTGGAACCCCTTGAACATCCGGTCCAGCCGGTCGTCGGCCTCGATGGTTTCCAGCGCCAGATCGACATCGCTTTGCGCGAACGCGTCCAGCGCCTGCTTCAGCTCCTCGATCGCGCGTTCGGCGATGGTTTCCAGGCTGTCGGTGTGGGAGAGCGGGTCGTTCCCGGTTTGCAACACCGATTCGGCCACGCCCTCGGCCAGATCGCCGATGCGCTCCAGATCGGTGACGATCTTGATCGCGCTGATGATGAAGCGCAAATCACCCGCCGCCGGCTGGCGCAACGCCAGAATCCGGCGCGTCATTTCGTCGATCTCGACCTCGAGCGCGTTGATCGCGCGATCCCGCTCGACGACCTTGCGCGCCCGTTTGGGGTCGTGCTCGGTCAGCGCCTTCATTGCGCGGCGGATGGCCTTTTCGACCAGGGCGCCCATGTCGAGAATCTTCTCCTTCAACGCGATGAGTTCGTCCTCGTAGCGTTTCATGGTGTGCGTGGGCATGGTTTTCCTCCGTGGTCGGCCCGGTCAGCCGAAGCGTCCGGTGATGTAATCCTCGGTTTCCTTCTTCGCAGGCGTGGTGAACAACTGCTCGGTTTCGCCGAATTCGATCAGTTTGCCGAGGTAGAAATAGGCGGTGTAATCCGACACGCGCGCCGCTTGCTGCATGTTGTGCGTGACGATGACGATGGTGAATCGCTGTTTGAGCTCGTCGATCAATTCCTCGATCTTGGCGGTGGCGATGGGATCGAGCGCCGAACATGGCTCGTCCATCAGCAATACCTCCGGCTCGATGGCCAGCGCGCGGGCGATGCACAGCCGTTGCTGCTGGCCGCCCGAGAGCGCCGTGCCGGGCTGACCCAGCTTGTCCTTCACTTCATCCCAGAGCGCGGCGCCACGCAGCGCTTTTTCCACCCGGGCCTCCATTTCGTCGCGCCCGGCCGGGGCATGCAGCCGCAAGCCGTAGGCGATGTTGTCGAAGATGGACATCGGGAACGGGGTCGGCTTCTGGAAGATCATGCCGACCTTGTGGCGCAGTGTCAGCGCCGGAATCTGTTTGGGATCGAGAATGTTTACACCGTCCATCATGATCTCGCCTTCGGCGCGGTGGCCCTTGTAGAGCTCGAACATGCGGTTGTAGCAGCGGATATGCGTGGACTTGCCGCAGCCCGAGGGGCCAATGAAGGCGGTCACGCGGTTTTCCGCGATGTCCAGCGTGTTGTCGAACAGCACCTGCTTGTCGTCGTAGAAGAAGTTCAGGTGGCGAATGGAGATCTTGATGTTTTCCCGAACGGCAACGGTTGCCGTTTCCCGTGTGTCTGCGTGCGTCATTTGGCGCTTTTCCCCTTGCGCAGCACAAGCCGCGTGATGATGGTGACGGCCAGCACCGTCATGGTGATCAGGAACGCCGCCCCCCAAGCCTTGGCATGCCAGTCATCATAGGGGCTCATGGCGTAGTTGAACAGGGTGACGGTCAGATTGGCCATGGGTTCGTTCAGGCCGTCGGCCCAGTAGGGGCTGTTCAAGGCGGTGAACAGCAGCGGCGCGGTTTCTCCGGCCACGCGCGCCACGGCCAGCATGATGCCGGTGATCATGCCGGCGATGGCGGCGCGATAAATGACTTGCAGCATCACCTTCCAGTAGGGCGCGCCGAGCGCCAGCGCCGCCTCGCGCAGTTCGTGCGGTACGAGCTTGAGCATTTCCTCGGTGGTGCGGGAGACCACCGGCAGCATGATGATGGCCAGCGCCACGGCGCCGGCCCAGCCCGAGAAGTGCCCCATGGTCTTGACCAGCAGGATGTACACGAACACACCCACGACGATGGATGGAGCGGAGACCAGAATGTCCGAGAAATACCGGACGACCTCGCCAAGCCGCGATTCGCGCCCGAACTCGGACAGCCAGGTGCCGGCCATCACGCCGAAGGGCACGGCGATCAATGTGGCCACGGCGGTCATCAGCAAGGTGCCGACGATGGCATTGGCCAGTCCGCCACCTTCCATGCCGGGCGGGGCGGGAAGCTCGGTGAGGAAGTCCATGCTGATGGCCGAGGCGCCGCGGATGGCGACATCGCCCAGAATCCACACCAGCATGGCCAGCCCGAGCGCCGCCGCCAGCGTGGAGACGCCGAGCACCAGCCGGTTGACCAGCAGTCGCCGCCTCACGGCTTGCCCCCTCCGGCCACGCCGCGCCTGAGCCAGATCTGCGCCAGTCCCAGCACGATGAAGGTCATCAGAAACAGCACCAGACCCAGTTCGATGAGCGAGGCCAGATACACATCGCTGTCGGCCTCGGTGAACTCGTTGGCCAGCGTCGAGGCAATCGAGTTGCCCGGCGCGAACAGTGACCACGACAGGTGATAGGCGTTGCCGATCAC
>CAYVBG010000040.1:0-10637 GCA_964449205.1 uncultured Zetaproteobacteria bacterium
GAATTCACCATTCCCCAGGAACACGGCGCCCTGATCGCCTGGCTCTACCGCCACGTTCCTTCACTCTCGACCATATACCTCCAACAAACTCTCGGTCCCTGACCCAGAGAACACATCCCCAAACGGCGACAAACACCAAAGCAGCGCCCCAGCTCCAATGTCCAAGATGAGTCCTGAACATTTTGATAAACATATAAGTAACACCCCCCGCTACCAATCCGGGAACGGCGCCAGCAAGCAATTCAGAGACAACAGGCTTCAGCCTAATTTGGAGGTCCTCCTTCACCAACCACAGGTGTAACATCAAACTGAGCAGATACACGACCGTTAATGTCCATGCAGCCCCTATCGCCCCAAAGAAATATACGAAGGGGATAATGAATATTGCAAAAACAATAAATTCCGCCCATTTCATTTTGTGAATGGCCCGTGTCCGCCCTCTGGCCATCAGCACCGGCCCGAAAACCGTGGCGCAGCCTCGTATCCATCCCATAATCAGCAATACCACAAACACGGAAACAG
This sequence comes from uncultured Zetaproteobacteria bacterium, assembly GCA_964449205.1. Taxonomy (GTDB): domain Bacteria; phylum Pseudomonadota; class Zetaproteobacteria; order Mariprofundales; family Mariprofundaceae; genus JALVTX01. Next base: position 523 of record CAYVBG010000040.1, read on the forward strand.
CCGGCAACCATTGCCGGCCGACCGCCAGCCGGATGACTGCATCCGGCAGCAATGCCGCACCAACCACCATGGGTGTGAGTACCATGGTCGTCAGACGGGCGTGTTGCCGTATAACCCGCAGCACCCTGTCCGTATCCGACTGAATGCCCGCATAGGCCGGAAACATAACCTTGTTGGAAAGAGCAACTACCTTACTCGTCAGATACCCTGCCAGCATGAAGGCCACCGCGTAATATCCCAGTGCTTCCGTCCCCAGCAGGCGTCCGATCACGGCATCATCCAGATTTGTCATGGCATAAATCAGCACCCCGGCCCCAAGCAGGTGGCCGCCATATGCCCAAATGGCCCGCGCAGAATCACGGGAAAACCTCGGCAGGGGTCTGAAATCATGAATCAAATAGGAAACCAATACCGAAAAGACATGTCCTGCCAACAGCCCATACACCAGCGCAGATGCACCCCATCCCAGCCACCATGCCAGCCCTATCGCTGCAATCGTTTGGACTACTTCATGCGAAATCGTAACAATCAGCAGTCGATCGAAGGCCAGGCTCCGATTCAGTAGCGCCACGCCCATGCTCGATAGTCCCTGAATCAATGGAATGAAAGCCGCAATATGCAACAACTCCGTCAATTCGGAATGTGAAAAGAAGTCGGCGACCCATGGCGCAGCCATCCAGCATATGGCTGAGAGCAACATGCCGCGCATCCAGCCAAGATGCCATGCCGTGGACAAAAAAACTTGATTGGTATCCCGCCTTTGAATAACAGCCGATACAATCCCTATGTCTGATAGTGCCGCAACGCCGCCAATAAAGAGCGTCACCAAGGCAAAAAGGCCAAAATCGACCGGAATCAGTAATCGACCCAAAATTGTGAGGCGAACAAGTCCGATGAACCGTGCAAAGAAAAAACCTGCAATGGACCATGATCCAGCGCGAAAAACACGCTTGGCCAAAGATTGATTCACCTTGGTTGATCCCACATTACCCGCTGATCCAGCGCACGACCCAGCGTGAACTCATCCATGTATTCCAGCTCGCCTCCCTCGGGCACGCCGCGGGCGATGCGCGAAACCTTCACGCCCGAGCCCTGATACCGCCGCGCGATGAAATGCGCCGTCGCCTCGCCGTCCACCGTGGCGCTGGTAGCCAAAATCAACTCCCGCACATCGCCGCCGGCCACTCGTGAATCCAGCGATCCCAATCTCAAATCGTCCGGTCCCACGCCGTCCACCGGACTCAAACGCCCGTGCAGCACATGATACAACCCCGAAAAATGGCCGCTGCGCTCCAGCATCAGCACATCCACCGGCTGCTCCACCACGCAGATCAGGCTCCGCTCGCGCCGCGCATTGTCGCACATCGCGCAACGCCCCTCCTCGGAGAAACATCCGCAGCGTTCGCAGAACCCCAGCGAACGGTGCAGGTCCACCAGCGCCGCCGCCATCTGATCCACATCGTCGGCCGGCCTGCGCAGCAGGCTCAGCCCCAACCTCAGCGCTGTCTTCGGGCCAATGCCGGGCAGGCCGGACAACGTCTCCACCACGCGCGCCAGGGGCGCGGGCATGCCGGGGAATGCGTGCATCAAAGCGAGAATCCCGGCGGCAACGGCAACCCGCCCAGAGCCTGCTGCTGCTTCTCCCGCACCAGATCGTCCAGCGCCCGCAGGGCGGCATTCATCGCCGCGGCCACCAGATCCTCCAGCAGGTCTTTGTCCTGCTCCTGCCACAACGCCGGATCAATCTCGACCCGCCGCACCACGCGGTCACCGCCCAGCGTCACCCGCACCATGCCTCCGCCGGCCTCGCCCGAAACCTCGGCGGTGGCCAGCTCCTCCTGCATCTTTTTCATATTCTCCTGCATCTTGCGGGCCTGTTGCATCATCTTGCCAATGTTCACGTCACATCCTCCCGTATGGATTCCTCGCCGCTCGTTCCCGGCGGTCGCACCCGCTCCAGACGGGCGTCAAAAGCGTCCATCACCGCTTTCACATGCGGATCAGCCAGCGCATGCTCTTCCAACCGCCGCTGGCGCGCCGCCACCTGCCGTTCACGCTGCTCCGACAAGCTTTCTCCGGCGCCATCTCCGCGCGCATCATGGTCCAGCTCCCAAAACACCTCGCGTCCCAGCCATTCGGCAAAGGCCAGGCGCTCTGCGGCCGCAATGGCGCGCTCCTGATGTGCATCGAGCGCCAGCCGCACCCGATCGGCGCCATATTCGAGCAATTTCACATGCTCCAGCATGGCGGCCACGCCGGGACGCACATCGTGGTAGGCCGCGACGGCCTCCTCCCAACCGGCACAGCGGCGACCGGGCGCATCGTCGCCCCGACTCTCGCGCAGCAGATCGGAGGTCTCCTGCTCCTCGCGGGCCGGCGCAGGCGTGTCCTCTTCCGATGTGTCGGTCAACGCGGCTTTCGGCGTTTCGCCCGGATCCGCCGCCGGTCGCCCACGCGGAGGGTTGAAGGCATGCAAGCCCGCCAACCGCAGCAACAGCATCTCCGCGCCCTGCCGCTCATCCACCAACCCCAAATCCCGCAACCCGCTGACCAACACCTGATAGCGCAAATCCAGCCCCGCGGCATCCAGCGCCCGCGCCCATTCCTCCAGCCATGCCCGGCGCGCCTCGCCGGGTTCGGAGTCCAGCAACGACGCATCGGTTCGCACACAGGCCAGTTCGTGCCAAAGGCCGGCCAGCGCCATCAGGAGCGCCTTGGGCGCATGGCCGCGCCCGGCGGCCTCGCGCAACAGCAGCACGGCATCCCGCCCGCGCCCGAGTAACACCGCGCCGGCCAGTTCCTGCACCAGTTCCGGCCCCACCATGCCCAATGCCTGCCGCACATCTTCCACCGCCATCGCATCGCCGGAAAACGCCAACACCCGCTCAACAAGCGACAGCGCATCGCGCACGCTGCCGTCGGCTGCACGGGCGATCTCGCGCACGGCGGCCGCGTCGCAAACAACGCCTTCATCGGCAAGCACACGGGCCAGATACGTGGCGATTTCGTCGCAACCCAACCGACGCAAATCAAACCGCTGGCAGCGCGATCGCACGGTCACCGGCAGCTTTTCGACTTCTGTCGTGGCCAGGATGAACAGCACCGCCTCCGGCGGCTCCTCGAGGGTTTTCAGCAAGGCATTGAAGGCGCTGCGCGAAAGCATGTGCGCCTCGTCGATGATATACACCTTGCGGCGCAAGGCCGTGGGAGGATAACGCACGGATTCGAGAATCTCGCGGATGTCATCCACGCCGGTGTGACTGGCCGCGTCCATCTCCCGCACATCCAGACAGTTGCCGAGCGCGATCGACGCGCAGGCTTCACATTCGCCGCAGGGATCGCCATCCGCCGGACGTTCGCAATTGACCACCATCGCCAGCAGGCGGGCGATGGTCGTCTTGCCGACGCCGCGAATCCCGGTCAGCAAATAGGCATGCGCCAGTTGTCCGCTGGCAAGGGCGTTGCGCAAGGTGCGCACCACCACATCCTGACCGACCAGATCGGAAAAACGCCGGGGCCGCAGCCGCCGGGCCAGCACCTGATACGAAGATGCGCTCATGGCGCTTCACTGTACGGATGCAGGTGCGGGATGCAACACGAGCCTCGAAAAAGCGCCACCCGAACCGGACGAAGCCGCAACGCGCCAGACATCCGCTGCCGCTGCTTCCTTCCGGACCTGACGGGGTTCACGGAGCCTCGCCGTGCGGGGCCCGGCCCGGGTGACCCGGTGCGCCCGCGCAGCCATGCCGGCGCGCGGGCGGTCATTTCTTGAAACCTGATGCGGGTGGCGAACCCCCCGCCCCGGCAAGGCCACAATATATCGCCACGCCGTGCCGGCCATCCAAACTGGCGGAGAGAGAGGGATAGACTCGGGGCTTTCCGCCCCTCGCCCTCCGGGCCGCCCTCGGCTGACGCCTCCGGCGTTCAAGCCGGCCACGGCCGGCTTGTCGAACCCGAACGAGGGTTCTCACCCTCTCTCTGCCGACCCCGGCAAGGCCACAATATATCGCCACGCCGTGCCGGCCATCCAAACTGGCGGAGAGAGAGGGATTCGAACCCTCGGTGCCCTTGTGAGGCACACACGCTTTCCAGGCGTGTTCCTTCGACCGCTCGGACATCTCTCCAAATCCCGGTCGCCGCCGGGCGGTCGCGCATGGTAGGCGGCGCGCGCGCGGCAGGCAAGGCTTGCGCGGGTTGCGTCCCTTTCGGAGAACGAGATTCCATGCGATGATCGCGCAATGATCTGGCGCTTCCTTTCCCGCAATCTGGCCGCGATCACCCTGGCCTGCGCCATACTCGCCTGGTGGCGACCCGGCTGGTTCATGCCGCTCCAGCACGCCTTTCTCTGGCTGTTTGCCGCCACCATGTTCGCGCTGGGCATGGTGCTGAAGCCCGAGGAAGCACGCGACGCGCTCCGAAGGCCTGCCCGCATCGCATTGGGCGTGACGGCGCAGTTTGTCATCATGCCGGCGCTGAGCTTCGCGGCCGCATGGCTGGCCGTGCGTGCTGGCGTCAGCTCCGCCATGGCGCTGGGCTTCATCATCGTGGGCTGCGCGCCCGGTGCGATGGCCAGCAATGTCATCACCTGGCTCGCCGGCGGAGCGGTGGCCTTCTCCATCGCCATGACCCTGACCGCCACCATCCTTGCGCCACTGGTGACGCCCGCGCTGGTCGAATGGCTGGGGCATGTCTTCCTGCCCGTTCCATTCTGGCCGATGATGCGCACCATTCTCCTGACCGTTGCCCTGCCGCTGGCGCTGGGCATGGCACTGCGCCTCTCTCCGGGCCGGTGGCGGGAACAGGCCGAGGAGATCGCACCGGGCGTGGCGGCGCTGGCCATCATCCTCATCTGCGCCTATGCGGTGGCTGCCAATCACGAACGCATCACGGCCACGCCGATGGCGGTCGTGGCGCTGGTCGTCGCACTGAACGGACTGGGCTATGCGCTGGGCTGGCTGGCCGGCCGCCTGTTCCGTTTCGACCACGCCCACAACATCACGCTGGCCATCGAGATCGGCATGCAGAACGCCGGCCTCGGCGTGGCGCTGGCCCTCAAGCATTTCCAGCCGGAAACCGCGCTTCCCGGCGCGTTGTTCGCCGTCTGGTGCATTCTCACCGCCGCGGGCGCCACCCGCTTGCTGCAATCCCGCGCCACCGGAAAGGACATTCCCGCCGCGGTCTGAAACACGCCGACGCGCACGCTACCCGCTGTCTTCTCCATCCTCATACATCGCGGCCACTTCCGCCTGGTGCCGTTCCAGAATCTTGTGCCGCTTGAACTTCAGCGTCGGGGTGAGCATGCCGTTGGCCTGCGTCCATTCCTCATTCACGAACGTGAAATCGCGCACCTGCATGTAGGCCGGCAGATCGTGACAGCGGGCGCGCATCCGATCCAGCAACCAGGCATGCACGCCGGCATCGCTCTGCCAGTCCGCCGGCAAGGGACGCTTTCGCTCACGCCGCCACTCGCTCGCCAGCTTCCCGACATCCGGCGCCACCAGGGCGGCCAGATGGGGCCGCCTGTCGCCCACCACCATCGCCTGAAGAATCACCGGGTCCAGCGCCAGGCGCTTTTCCACTTTGGCCGGAGGCACATTCTCGCCGTTGGAAAGCACCATCAGCTCCTTCTTGCGATCAACGATGCGCACATAACCGTCCTCATCGATGCCGACGACATCTCCGGTATGCAGCCAACCCTCGTCATCGAGCACGGCCCGGGTTTCCTCGGGCCGATTCCAATAGCCACGCATCACCATCGGACCACGCACCACAAGCTCGCCATCGTCCAGCAGCTTCAGCTCCACGCCGGGCAACGGCGGCCCCACGGTTTCCGGCTTGATACGGTGCTCGGGATTTACGGTGATGACCGGCGAAGTCTCGGACAGGCCATAGCCGGGGCACACCCTCAATCCGGCCGCCAGCAGAAACCGCGCGATGTCCGGATGCAACGCCGCGCCACCGGAAATGAACAGCCGTAATCGCCCCCCCAATCTGGCGCGCAGCTTCGCATGCACCATCGCATCCAGCAGACGAAAGGCCAGGGCCTTGCCGCCTTTCAGCCTTCCGCCGTCGCGCTCGCGTTCGAATCGTTCCAGCCCCAGCCGCTGCGCCGCGTCAAACAACCGCCGCTTGATAGCAGATGCATGCGCCAGCTTATCCTGCACGCCGGCATGGATCTTTTCGTACAGGCGGGGCACCGAAATCATGATGGTTGGCCGCACCTCGGGAATGTCGCGCATCAGTGTCGTCACATGCCCGGCATAAGCGATGCGCGCGCCGCAGGCCGCGGGCAGAAAATGCCCGATGGTGCGTTCATAGGCATGCGCCGCCGGCAAGAACGACAGGAACACATCCTCCGGAAACACCGGGATCACGGCCAGCCCCGCGGCAATGTCCGAAAGCATGTTGTGGTGGGAGAGCATCACGCCCTTGGGTTGGCCGGTGGTGCCGGATGTGTAGATCAGCGTCGCCAAATCCTCGCGCGAAGGCGGCGGCACGGGCGCATCGCCATCGAAGTTTGCGTCGGCGCGCACACCCTCCAGACTGATGACGCCCTCGCCGCGCAGCGGAAACACCGGCGCCTTCGCCGCATCCAACTTGGCCTGCTGCTCGCCCGGCTCCACCAGCACCAGCTTGCAGTCCGCATCCTCGAAGACATACCGCACCGCCTCCGGCGGATCGGTGTAATAGGCCGGCACGGTGACCGCGCCCAGCCGCAAGATGGCGTAATCGGCCATGCACCATTGAGGACTGTTATGTCCGAGAAGTCCCACCCTGTCGCCGGGCCGCACTCCGACGCCATACAGCCAGTTGGCAATGCGCCGCACGGAACATTGCACCTCGGCGCGTGTCAGCCACCGCCAGCCGCCCCCCTCGCGCCAGCCCAACATCGGCGCTCCGCCCCATCCCTCCGGCGATTCGAGCAACAAATCCGAAAGACACCGCGCGGATTCCGCCAGCCGCTGGCCGGCGCAAGCCTCGCCGGTCATGTTTCGCTCCCGACCGCCTGGCGCTCCGGCAGCCACTCGAGCAACCCCTCATCGAGGCCATGGGCCCGCATGCGCCGTTGCAGATCCGCTCGCGGCTGGCCGGAAAAATGATGCAGCAAGCCGCCGCGAAACGGCGGGAACCCGATGCCGAAAATCATCGCCGCATCCAAATGATCGGCTTGATCCACCACCTGCTCGCGCAGGCAGACCAGCGCCTCGGCCAGCATCGGCAGCACACAGGCATCCACGATGTCCGCATCCGGCATGGCCCTGGGCCCGTCGCCCACGTCGGCGTCCACCCCTTCCTGCTTGCGCCGATCCACCGGCAGACGCACATAGGCCTCCAACGCCGGATTCACCTCGCCGCGCTTTCCATGATCCCAAGCATAGAAACCCGCGCCGGATTTCTCGCCCAACAAACCGTCGTCCACCATGCGGGCCAGCCACTCCGGAAGCGGTGCATGCCCCGGCAGCTCCGCCGACAGGTGCTCGCCCACATGCCGGCAAATGTCCAGCCCCACCTTGTCGGCCAGCTCGATCGCGCCCATCGGCATGCCAAAATGCTTGAGCGAGCCATCCACGTGTTCGGGCCGCTGCCCGCCCTCCACCAGCCGCAGCGCCGCCGCCATGAACGGCATCAGGCAGCGGTTCACCAGAAATCCCGCCGTGTCGCGCACAATCACCGGATACTTGCCCCAGCGCACCGCCAGCGCGGCCACCGCGGCCAGGGTTTTTTTCGTGGTCTTGCCGCCAGCCACGACCTCCACCAGCGGCATCTTCGGCGCCGGATTGAAGAAGTGCATGCCGGCCATCCGGCCCGGATGCTTCACCGCCTGCTGCATCGCGGACACGCGCAGCGACGACGTATTGGTCAACAGGAGCGCATCGCGGGGCGCCTCCGCTTCCACCTCGCGCCACAGCGCATTCTTGACTTCCAGCTCCTCCAGCACCGCCTCGACCACCGCGCCCGCCTCGCGCAGGCCGCTCTTGTCTGCCGCCGGTCGTATCCGGGGCAACCGACCGGCATCGCGCCCGGCCAGCCTCGCCAGCTTGCGCATCGCGCTCCCCAGCGCATCCACGGACACATCGTGGAGATCCACGTCGCAGGTCTTCGTCGCCACCCAGGCAATGCCGCTGCCCATCACGCCGGCGCCAAACACCGCCACGCGCCCGATGGTTTCGGCATCCTTCCGGCCCTTGCGCACGGCCTCCTGATGCTTGAGCGCCTCGCCCAGCTTGAACACATGAATCAGGTTCTTGCAGGTCGGAGTGACCGCCAGCCGCCCCAGCGACTCCGCCTCGCGCGCATACGCCTGGCCTTCCGATTCGCCGGCAATCTCCTCCAGCAACCGAAGGGTCGCCGGAACCGCCGGATATGCGGCCTCCACATCCAGATGCCGCAATCGCGCCATCGTCTTCTTCTCCACCTGCCGGAAAAACAGCCAGCGCACCGGCGGCAACCGCATCCACCAGGCCCGCGCATGTTTCGCCTTGCCCCGGCGCCTCAGGTGTTCCACCGCCGCATGCTCCTGGCCCGGCTGGCAGGTCAGATCGACAAGACGCGTGCGACGGGCCTTGCGCGCATCCAGCGTGCGCCCGGAAAGAATCATGTTCGCGGCCATGGGCCAGCCCACGCGCCGGGGCAGCCGCACGCAACCGCCAAATCCGGGATGAATGCCCAGCTTGATCTCGGGCAGCCCCAAGCGGGTTTTATCGCCTTCGACGGCCACCAACCAATCGCAGGCCAAAGCCAGCTCCAGCCCGCCGCCCAGCGCCACGCCGCTCACCACCGCCACCGACGGACAGGGCAAGTCCTCGATCCGCCGGAACAGCGCCTGCCCTCGCTCGGCCAGCCGCGCAGCCTCGTCCGCGTCGCGCACGGCGGCAATCGCATCCACGTCGGCGCCGGCGACGAAGCACCCCTCCATCGCGCTTTCAAACACCAGCGCATCCGGCACATCGCGCTCCAGTTCGTTCAGATGCGCCTCCAGCTGCGACATGCAGCTCTCGTCCAGCACATTCACCCGTTTGTCGCGGCGCGAAAAACACAGCCGCGCCACGCCGTCCGTGCGCGTCAGCTTCACGACTTCCATGGATCGCTCCCCACCAGCACGCCGCCGCCCTGACCCCCGCCCACACACAGCGTGGCCAGCCCCAAGCCGCCGCCGGTTTCATGCTTCAGTTGCCGCATCAGCGTCAGAATCAACCGCGCGCCGCTCATGCCCACCGGATGCCCCATCGCAATCGCGCCACCATGCACATTGAGCCTGTCCATGTCCGGCGCGCCCATCGGCACGGCCTCATTGAAATGCTTGCGATGAAAGGCCTTCGACTCCATGGCCTTCAGGCAGGCGAGCGTCTGCGCCGCAAAGGCCTCGTTGATTTCCACCCGCACCATGTCGCGCATGCGCAATCCATGCCGGGCAAACAGCTTGTGCGACACAAACACCGGCCCCAGCCCCATGCGCGCGGGATCGCAACCGGCATAGTCCCAATCGTGCAAATGGCCCAAAATCGGCCAACCCTCGGCCTCGGCGCGCGCGCGATGGGTGAGAATCATCATCGCCGCGCCATCGGTGATCTGCGAACTGTTGCCCGCAGTCACCGTGCCCAGCGGCCGGTCGAACACCGGCTTCAACCGCCCCAACGCCTCCATGCTCTGCCCGGCGCGAATGCCCTCGTCGCGCAGCACCGGCGCGTAATCCGGCGGCGGAAAGAGGTGAAACACCTCATCGTGATACCAGCCGCCTTCCCAGGCCTCGTGCGCGCGCTGGTGGCTTTGCAACGAAAAGGCGTCCTGTTCCTTGCGGGTGATGGCAAACTCCCGCGCCAGCGCCTCGGCCGTCTGACCCATGTTCATGCGCACGGCGGGATCGGTCAGCCCCTCCAACAGCCCCACGCGCGGCTTCAGCGGCGCGCGTGCCACCCGCCAGGCCGCCCGCGCCTTCGCGCGCCAGTCGCGCGCCTTTTGCAGGCCGGCCATCGCCGCCCGGAACGCATCATGAAACAGCAACGGCGCATGGGTCATGGACTCCACGCCGCCGGCCAATACCACTTGGGCCCGCCCCAACAGAATCTTCTCCGCCGCATCGGTCACGGCCTGCATGCCGGAGGCGCAATTGCGGT
>CAYVBG010000041.1:0-405 GCA_964449205.1 uncultured Zetaproteobacteria bacterium
GTATTCGAGCACGCGTGAACGCGCCCAGTACATGTCCGTGCCGTCCTCGAAGATGATGTACACGAACGAAAACCCGAAGAACGAATAACCACGCACTACCTTGGCATGCGGCACGGCCAGCATGGATGTGGTGAGCGGATAGGTCACCTGATCCTCGACCACCTGCGGCGCCTGCCCCGGATACTGGGTAAAGATGATGACCTGCACGTCCGACAAATCCGGAATCGCGTCCAGCGGCATCTTCTTGATGGCCAGCGCGCCTGCCGCGATGAGCAGCCCCGTGGCCATGAATACCAGGAAACGGTTTTTCAGCGAAGCGTCAATGATGCGACCGATCATGAGCAAACTCCTTCCGTGTGCGCGTGCCGGATCATTGCCGTCCTCCCGGATGGTCCATGCTCTTCA
>CAYVBG010000041.1:505-10492 GCA_964449205.1 uncultured Zetaproteobacteria bacterium
TGTCCATGCCCTTCATGTCCATGCCCTTCATGTCCATGCCCTTCATGTCCATGCCCTTCATGTCCATGCCTTTGTTCGGGTTGTCGGCGTTCTTTGGCGCCACCATCTTGGCGGCGGCCTCCTTCAGCGAGGACTCGGAATCGATCAGGAACTGTGCTGAAGTGAGCACCTCCTCGCCGGCCTTGACACCGGCCAGCACTTGCACGCCGCTGTCGCTTTCCACCCCCAGTCGGACATCACGGGGCTCAAAGCGTCCCTTGCCGGTGCGAACAAACACCTTCGGCGTTTTGCCGGTGCGAATCACGGCCTCGGAGGGGATGACCACAGCGTTCACCTTGCGGCTGGCCAGAATGCGGACATCGGCGAACATGTCGGGTTTCAGCAGCCCTTCGCTGTTGTCAAACTCCAGTCGCACCTTGTTGGTTCGGGTCTTCGGGTCCAAATAGGGGTAGATGTAGGTGATTTTGCCGCGAAACACCCGCCCGGGCAGCGATTGCAGCCGCATTTCGGCTTCGTCGCCCGCGCGCACCCACGGGAGTTCGTATTCATAGACGTCCACATAGACCCACAGACGAGACAGATCGGCGATGACATACAGTTCGGTGGATGGCGTCACATGCTGCCCTTCACGCGCCCCCACCTTGAGCACGATGCCCGAGGAGGGCGAGTGAATATGCAGCGACTTCATGATACGGCGTGTTTGCCTGATCTGGTGTATCTGGTGTGCCGGTACGTCCAGCAGTTCCAATCGTTCGCGGGTCGAACGCAGCAGGTCCCGCGCGCCTTGCCGCACGTCGGGGAACGGGCTCTGGCCCAGTGCCTCCAGATTCTTCAGCGCCAGCAGGTATTCTTCCTCGCTTGCCACCAGTTGAGGCGAATAGATGGACAGCAGGATGGTATCCGGCTTGACGCGCTCGCCGGTTTCATCCACGAACAGCTTTTCCACCCAGCCCGACACCTTGGGGTGGAGGCGCACCAGCAGCTCCTCGTCGTAGGCGATGCGACCGGTGGTCTGGATGGTGCGCGAGATGTCTTGGCGTTTGGCCCTGGCGGTGCGCACGCCGATGGATTGCACCACCGTGGGATCAATCACCACGGTGCCCGCTGTCGCGCCGTCGCCCTGCAAGTCTTCGGCGTAGACAGGAATATAATCCATGCCCATCGAGTCCTTGGCCGGGACAGGGGAGGTGATGGCCGGATTCATCGGATTGCGGTAAAACAGCGGTTTGCGCTCTCCTTTGGCGGAGGACGCCGCATCGGTCGGCGGCTTGCTCGTGCCGCCGCCCAGCCAGTAGCCGGCGCCAATGCCGCCCAGCAGAATCAACAGGGCCATGCCCGCGCGTTTTGCATTCATCGTGTGTGCTCCTGTGTGATGGTTCCGCCGGTGGCAGCCTCCAGCCTGGCCATGGCCTGATGCGCCTGGCTTTCAGCCAGCCAATAGCGGGTTTCATAGTTGTAAAGCGTGATTTGGGCCCGGACGAGGTTCAGGAAGTCCACCTTGCTGACCTGGTAGCCGGCGAGCATCGAGGCCACGGTCTGGCTGGCCTGGGGAATGATGCCGGTCTTGAACAGGGATGCCTGCTCGCGCGCCCGGCGGTAGTCGGCCAGTGCCGAGGATACCTCGGCCATCACCGCGTCGGCCGCATCCTGTTTGGCGAAGCCGGCCCTGGCATGTTCCGCCTTGGCCTGTTCGAGGGCGCGGTCCTGTTTCGTTCCGGTGTAGATGGGCAGATTCAAACTCAGGCCGAAGGAAGCGAAATCGGCCCGGGCGGTCGTGCGTCCGGTGTTGTTGCCCTGACGGAAACCATACGCCGCGCCAAGGCGGAAATCCGGAAAATATTCCTTCTCGGCCAACGCCACGCGGGTGGCCGCAGCCGCAATCAGCCTGTCCTGTTTTTTCAAGAGTGGGCGGCGCTTCAGCGCCATGTCCAGCAAATGCCTTTCGTCGGGCGCCGCCGGAAGCGCCGCAGGCGCGGATTCCGGCAGGACGACCGGCGCATCGGCGTGGCGTCCGAGCAGCGCGTTCAGGCGGGCGACCGTGTCCTTGCGCGCGCCTTTCAGGCGGATTTCGGCATCCAGCAGTTTGGAGAGCTCCACCTGGGCGAGCAGCACGTCCTGCTGCAAGCCCTTGCCCACCTTGTATTTGGTTTGCGCGATGGTGATGAACTGGCGCAGCAACGCCTGATTGCGGTGAACGATATCCAGCGCACGATCGAGGTAGAAGACGTTCCACCACTCGATGCGCACGTTGCGCACCAGTTTCAGCCGGTATTCGTCCACATCCAGCCGTGCGGCCTCGGCGAGTCGTTGCGCGGTTTGCTCCCGCAGCGCGAGCTTGCCGGGGAAGGGGATGTCCTGCGACAGCCCCAGGCGGAGCTGGGTCATGTTTTCCTGCGTGGTCGAGAAGCTGTCCACCGGCAGGTTCAGGGTGTCGAAGGACAGGCGCGGGTCGGGCAGCGATCCGGCCTGTGGCGGAACCTCGGCCATGGCTCGCGCGCGTTCCGCGCTGGCGGACAGGCCAGGGTTGTGTTGCAGGGCGATTTGCTCGGCCTGCGTCAGGGTCAGCGTTGCGTCGTCGTGTCGGGCCGGTGACGCATCGGCTGTCGCGACGAATGCCAGCAGCAGACTCGCAACCCACGGGATATAGCGCATGAACAGCCTCCTGAATCGAAATTGCACGGCGCACGTGCGTGTGACGCGAGCAATGCGGCTCGCGCCCGGATCAGAAGGCGGGAATCAGATGCGGATGCGGCGGGAGTGTCGGAAGATCAGCGCCGCGCTGCCCGGAGGCGCGCTGGCCAGGGCAGGGCCGTCAGGAAAGGTGGCCGGTGTCGCCGGCTGGTCTTGCAGGGATTGGGGCTCCGGAAGGATGGCAGCCAGCAACCAGGACGGCGATTCGGGCGCCGGGGTTACCGACGGCGCGGAGTCTGGTTGCGCGCAATGGTCGCACCGCGGAAGAAGGCGATCTGCTTCCGCAGACATGTCCATCGGGCAGTTGGCGTGCATGACGGCGCGCGCGAGTTCGGCCGTGGATGCCGCCCGGGCGTCAGGCAGGGCGCACAGGCTGACAGCCAGCATCTGAATGCCGAAAAGGGCCAGCATGGCCATCGCCATGCGGCGAATCGTTCCGCTGCCGCGCACGGTATTCCTGCTCATGGGGCGCACCATAGCGGGATGAACATGAACGTTCAATGAAAGCGGGCGCGACATCACGAACCCAACAGTTCGAGCACGCGATCCAGCCCGCCTTCGTCGATGCGCGCCGGGGCTTGCGCCGCGACGGCCGGCTTGGCATGGAAGGCCACGCCCAGCCCCGCGGCGAGAATCATCGGCAGGTCATTCGCGCCGTCGCCAACAGCCACGGTCTGTTCGCGCGGAATGCCCCACACCGCGGCCTGCGAAAGCAGGGCGCGTTTCTTGGCCTCGGCATCCACGATGTCGCCCTTGATGCCGCCGGTCAGCCGACCGTTGTGGATTTCAAGCATGTTGGCCAGGGCGTAGTCGAGTTGCAGGCGGTCGCGGAGACGGTCGGTGAACCAGGTGAATCCACCGGACACCACGCCGATCTTCCATTCATGCGCCTTCAATCGGGCCATCAGCGCCTCCGCCCCGGAGGTGAGACGGACGCGCTCGTCGTACACCCGATCGAGCACCGATTCCTCCAGGCCGGCCAGCAATTGCACCCGTTCGGTCAGCGAGGCGGCGAAGTCCAGCTCGCCGCGCATGGCCCGCTCGGTGATTGCGGCCACTTGCGGCTTGATGCCCAGAAAGTCGGCGATTTCATCGATGCATTCGCATTGGATCAGTGTCGAATCCATGTCCATGAACAACAGGCCCGGTCGGGCGAGGGTGGGTGTCATGCGCGCGTTCCTCCCTGACCGGCATCCTTGAGCAGTTCATCGAGAAAGGCAATGCATTCGCCCACCCGGGCGCGAGCATCCGTTTCGTCGGCCATCAGGCTCAGGTGGCCATCCGGTGTCAGGCGGAACCGGTCGGGTTCACGCTGCACCCGGGCCAGCAGACGGGCGGGGTCGATGGGCGAGTCGGCGGTGAAGTGGAAACGGATGCCGTGGGTGTCCGCGTTCACGGCCGACAACGCCAAACGGCGGGCGCGCCAACGGATGCGCGCATGCTCCAATGCCAGCCTCGCTTCCTCCGGCATGGGGCCAAAACGATCGGTCATTTCCTCGAACAGCGCATGCGCGTGCGCGTCGTCGGCCACGTCCGCGATGCGACGATAAAGCGCCAGGCGTTCCCCGGCCTGCGGGATATACTCCGGTGGCAGGATGGCGTTGCCGCCCAAACGCATGTCCACCGGTCTTGCGACGGCCTCGGGAAGCCCGCGCGATTCCCGAATGGCCTGGTTCAGCATGTCCAGATACATGTCCAGTCCGATGGCCTCGATGCGACCGGACTGCTCAGCGCCCAACAGGTTGCCCGCGCCGCGAATCTCCATGTCGTGGCGCGCGATCATGAAGCCCGCGCCCAGCTCCGAATGCTCGGCGATGACCTGGAGCCGCTCGCGCGCGTCCGGCGTCATTGCGCGCGGATCGGGCGTGAACAGATATGCATAGGCCTGGCGATGGCTGCGCCCCACGCGCCCGCGAATCTGGTGCAACTGCGCCAGACCCAACAGATCGGCGCGCTCGACGATCAGTGTGTTTGCGTTGGGCACGTCCAGCCCCGATTCGATGATGGTGGTGCACACCAGCACATGCACGCGCCCTTCATAAAACCGTATCATGGCATGGTCGAGCTCCGAGGCCGCCATCTGGCCATGGGCGATGGCGATGTCCGCTTCCGGCACGTCCTCGCGCAGGCGCCGGGCGATGCGTTCGATGCTGCGCACATGGTTGTGCAGATAATACACCTGCCCGCCGCGATACAGCTCGCGCCGGATGGCTTCGTTCGCCAGCTGTGGGTCGAATGGCGCGACCATGGTGCGAATCGCCTCACGTTCCTCGGGCGGCGTGCCGATGATGGACACGCTTCTCAATCCCGCCAGTGTCTGATGCAAGGTGCGGGGAATGGGCGTGGCGGTCAGCGTCAGCACGTCCGCCCCCGAACGAAGCCGCTTCAGTCGCTCCTTGTGACGTACGCCGAAGCGTTGTTCCTCATCCACGATGACCAATCCCAGGTTCGCGAAATGGAAGGTGTCGTTCAGCAGCCGGTGCGTGCCCACCACGATATGGACGCGACCCTGCTCCAGCCCTTCGGCGATGCGGCGGATCTCCGCCTGCCCCTGCAAGCGCGACACCCCCTCGATGCGCATCCCCGTGCCGGCGAATCGTTCGCGGAAACTGGCCAGATGCTGGTTGGCCAGCACTGTGGTTGGCGCCAGCACGGCCACCTGGCGACCGGCGCGCGCGACCAAGAAGGCGGCGCGCATGGCCACCTCTGTTTTGCCGAATCCGACATCGCCGCAGATCACGCGATCCATCGGCGTCTCGCGCGCCAGATCGTCCAGCACCGCCTGGATGGCGCCCACCTGATCGTCGGTTTCCTCGAACGGAAAGCGCACGGTGAATTCCTCATAGTCGCGACGGATGTCGCCCTCGAGCCGGACAGGAGGACGCCGCGTCTGCCGCCGCGCGGCCTCGACATCGACCAGTTCATGGGCCATGGCCAACAGGTCGCGCTTCACGCGCTCGCGCGTGTGCTTCCATTGGTCGGAACCGAGCCGGTGCAATGGCGGCGTTTCATCGCCCGTGTAGCGATGCAGGCGGCCCAACTCGTCCACCGGCACATAAACGCTCGCTCCCTCGGCGTATTCGATATGAATGAAATCGGCCAGGTCGTCGCCGGATTCGAGCGTGACCAGTCCCCGATAGCGGCCCACGCCGTGATCCTCGTGCACGACCGGATCGCCGGGAGAGATGTCCCGCAGGCTGGTGAACGCATCGGCGCGGACGATGGGTGAACGTGCGCGCCGGCGCGGCAGTCGCTGGCCCAACACTTCGCGGCCGGTCAACAGCCACAGCTTCCGGTCTTCCAGCACCAGGCCTTCCGCCAGCCAGCCGGTTGCGGCGGCAATTGGTGCGCTCGCCGGCATGTCATGCAGAGCGCAGCAATGCGGGACATCGGAGAGTTCAAGCGCTTCGAGCATGCGCTCCATTTGCCCGGGGCCGTGTGCCACCAGCAGCACGCGTCCGCCTTCCTCCAGATGCGCGCGCATGCGCCGGCGCAGCGTGTTCAGCGGATGCGCGGCATCCGTCATGGACGCCAGCGAGGGCGGCGCGGCGACCTGCGCCGGAGGCGGCAGGGTGTCCGCCGCCACGGGTGTGTCCACCGCATACAGCTCCTGTGGACTGATGACCGGATCATGGCTTGCGCGCACCAGTTCGAACTGTTCGCGCACCCGCGCGGAGAATCCGGCGCGGAGCGCCTCGATGTCCGCCGGCGCGAGTATGCGCGCATTCTCGGGCAGATAATCGGCCAGGCGCGCGGTCTGTTCAAACGCCAGCGGCAGCAGGGATTCGATGCCGGGGTGAGGGCGGCCCGCTTGGGCGGCCTTGAGCATCGGGTGGCCCCGCAGATGCGGGAAACGGGCGCGGAACGCGGCGACGAACCGGGTGCGGCCCGCCTCGTCCAGAATGACCTCGCGCGCCGGAGCGGTGGTGAAGGACTCCATTTCCTCGTCGGATCGTTGGGTCTCTGGATCAAAGGCGCGAATGGACTCGATGTCATCGCCAAACATCTCCAGCCGCACCGGCTGCTCGCTGGTGGCGGGCCAGACATCCAGGATGCCGCCGCGCATCGCGAATTCGCCACTGGCCAGCACCCGCTCCACCGGACGCATGCCGGCGAGCGTGAGCCGTTCCTTCAACGTGACGATATCCAGTGTGTCACCGCGCGTCAGACGCCAGACATGGGCAGCCACACTTTCCGGCGGGGCGATGCGGTGCAGCCAGGCCGGCAACGAGGTGACGAGCACGCCCTCAGGCGCGGGATCGCGCAGCAAGTGCGCCAGCGTGGCGAAGCGTTGTCCGACGATGGCGTGATGCGGCGACACCCGATCGTAGGGCAGCACCTCCCATGCGGGAAACCGCCACAGCCGTTCCGGCGTATCGTGGAGAAAGAAGGCCAGTTCCTCGACCAGTTGCCGCCAGGCGCGCACATCCGGGCAAATGTATACGGTCAGGCCCGGCTTGCGGGCCTGGACCGACAATTGCCAGGCCAAGGCGGTGGTGGAAGGCGCGTTCATGGGCGCGGAATCATGGTGTAGCATGGGCCAATGGGCAACCGCATGCTGACGACGGACAATCATGATCGTGATGTGCTGGGCATGCGCCATGTCTATCCGGTGGTGTCGCGCCGGGCAGGCGGCGTGTCGATTGGGGTCAATCTGAATCCGAATCATGCTTGCAACTGGCATTGCGTCTATTGCCAGGTGCCCGGCCTGCGACGCGGCGCAGCACCGCGTGTGGATCTCGGGCTGTTGCGGCGCGAGCTGGATGCCATGCTGGAGATGCTGTTGCACGGCGATTTTATGGCCCGATGCGTGCCGGAAGACAGCCGGCGCATTTGCGATGTGGCCATTTCCGGCAATGGCGAGCCGACCACGTGTCGGCAGTTCGATGGTGTGGTGGAGGTCATCGAATCGGCATTGGGAGAAGCGGGATTGCTGGGTGCGCTGGATCTCGTGCTGATCACCAATGGCGCTTGTCTTCACCGGTCGGAAGTGGCGGCGGGTCTCAGCCGCATGGGCCGGCATCGCGGACAGGTCTGGCTGAAGGTGGATGCCGCCACACAGGAAGGCATGCGTCGCATCAATGGGGTGGCCGTGTCCCCGGAGCGTCAGATGCGGCGGGTGCATGCCGCGGTGGCGCTTTGCCCGACGTGGATACAAACCTGCGTGTTTCGCATGGATGGTGTGTTGCCCCGCGAGTCCGACATGCGGGCATGGCTGGATTTTCTGGCCCGGGCGGCGGGCGCGGGGGAAGCAGGCATCGAGGGCGTGTTGCTCTACACGCTGGCCCGACCGTCCATGCAGCCCGGCGCGGCGCGGCTGGCGCCGGCCAGCGAAACGGAATTGAGGGAGCTTGCCCGCCGCGTGGAGGCGCTGGGCTTGCGTGTGCGCATCAGCGCGTAAGGATCGGGCCAAAACGAACGGCGGAGCCCGAAGGCTCCGCCGTGCATGGAGAGGGGGCGCTGCTCAGCCGTAGAAGCTGACCATCTCTTCCAACCGCTTGGGCTTGATCTTGTCGGCATGGCCGGCGGAGCCAAAGGCTTCGAACCGCGCCTTGCAGATGGCTTTCATCGCGTCCTTCGCGGCCGCATAATACTTGCGCGGATCGAAGTTTTTTGGATTGTCCGCCAGATGCTTGCGGATAGCGCCGGTGGAGGCCATGCGCAGGTCGGTGTCGATGTTCACCTTGCGGACGCCATGCTTGATGCCCTCGACGATTTCCTCGACCGGCACCCCGTAGGTTTCGCCCATGTCGCCGCCATACTCGTTGATGATGGCGAGCCAGTCCTGCGGCACGGAGGAGGAGCCGTGCATGACCAGATGCGTGTTTGGCAGCTTGGCGTGGATCTCCTTGATGCGGTCGATGCGCAGCACCGCGCCCGTGGGAGGCTTGGTGAACTTGTAGGCGCCATGGCTGGTGCCGATGGCGATGGCCAGCGCATCCACGCCGGTCTGTTCGACGAAATCGGCAGCCTGGTCGGGATCGGTCAACAGCTGATCCATGTCCAGCGCGCCTTCGGCGCCATGGCCGTCTTCCTCGCCCATCATGCCGGTTTCCAGCGAACCCAGGCAGCCCAGCTCGCCTTCGACGGACACGCCGCCCGCATGCGCCATCTCGACCACCTTGCGGGTGACTTCCACGTTGTATTCATAGGTGGAGGGGGTCTTCATGTCCGGCATCAGCGAGCCATCCATCATCACCGAGGTGAAACCGGACTGGATCGAGCGCAGGCAGACGGCCGGCTCGGATCCGTGATCCTGATGCATGACGACCGGAATGTGTGGATACTGCTCGACGGCTGCGTCGATCAGATGGCGCAGAAACGCTTCGCCCGCGTATTTGCGCGCACCGGCCGATCCCTGCATGATGACCGGCGAGTTGCATTCGTCGGCCGCCTCCATGATGGCGTGCACCTGTTCCATGTTGTTCACGTTGAATGCCGGCATGCCAAAGTCGTGTTCGGCGGCATGGTCCAGCAACTGTCTCATCGAAATCAATGCCATGTGTGTTCCTCCTTGTGGTTGGTCAGGCCTTGGGTACGGACGCCATTGTGTCGTGCGTCCGGTTCAAAATCAATTTTCCGGGCCGAATCGCCGAAGCGACTCGCCCACGTAAATCATCTTCATCGCGTTGGTGCCGCCGGCGTGGCCCATCGGCGTGCCCAGCGTCATGACGATCAGGTCTTCGGCATCGACCAGATGATCCTCCAGCATCATTTCCAGTGCGTCGCGCGTGGCTCGCGGGGCGTCCGTTTCGCTGTAGTCGCCACGGATGAATTTGGGGATCACATTGCGGAACAGCGTGACCCGACCGGCGGTTTCCTCCGACGGCGTGAGCGCGTAGATCGGCACTTGCGCCAGATGGCGGGACATATACAGAACCGTGCTGCCGCTTTGCGTGAAAGCCGCGATGGCCTTGACCTGCATCGCGCGGGCGGCGTCCATGGCTTGCCGGGCGATGCATTCATCCACCGATTGCGGCGGATAACGGGGGTCGCGCGTGGACGAGGAGGGCAATACCTTCTGTTTTTCGGTCTCGATACAGGTGCGGTGCATCGCCCGTACCGCCTCGACCGGATACTTGCCGGCTGCCGTTTCGCCCGAAAGCATGATGGCGTCCGTGCCATCCAGCACGGCGTTGGCCACATCGTTGACCTCGGCGCGGGTCGGAACCGGATTTTCGATCATGGATTCCATCATCTGCGTGGCGACAATCACCGGGCAGTTGTAACGGGGAGCCTGGCGCAGGATGCGCTTCTGCACCGGCGGCACGGCGGCGTCGCCGATTTCCACGCCCA
>CAYVBG010000042.1:0-10360 GCA_964449205.1 uncultured Zetaproteobacteria bacterium
GTTGTTTCAGACGCTGATTGACCCCCGGACGGGGCGACCTACAATGGCCGGACCAACGCCGGCCGCGCGGCCGGGCAACGGCCGGAGGCAAACGTGAATTCCTCGACATCCCCCCAGACGGACGATCAGGGCATCGAATCGCTGTCGTTCGAACAGGCGCTGGCGCGGTTGACGGCGCTGGTGGAGAAGCTCGAATCCGGTCGTTTGTCGCTGGAGGAGAGCGTGGCCGCGTTCGAGGAGGGCGTCAAGCTGACCCGCCGTTGCGAGGCGCTGCTGGATCATGCCGAGCAGCGGCTGCAAGTCCTGGACGAAGACGCCGGCTGACGTTGAACGACGCATTCCGGAACCGGCTGGCCTGTCAAGCCGAAGCCGTGAACGAGGCGCTGGCCGCGATGCTGGATCGGCATCGCGGCGGCGTTCCCGAGCGCTTGTGGCAGGCCATGCGCCACAGCCTGCTGGCGGGCGGCAAGCGCATTCGTCCCCTGCTGATGCGCGAATGCTTCGAGGCCTGCGGCGGCGAGGGGGATATCATGCCCGCGATGCTGGGCGTGGAATGCCTGCACACGTATTCGCTGATCCACGACGATTTGCCCTGCATGGACGACGACGACTGGCGGCGCGGCCAGCCGACCTGTCACAAACGCTTCGACGAGGCCACGGCCGTGCTGGCCGGAGATGCCTTGCAGGCGCTGGCTTTTGAACTGACGCTGGAAACCGGTGCGCCGGACGCCCTGCGCGCGACGCTGGCGCGCTGTTTGGCGCAGGCCGCCGGCGCGCGCGGCATGGCTGGCGGCCAGATGATGGATATCGAGGCTGGCGGCGACGGGGCGGAGGGGAGGCAGGCCGCCGATGTGTTGGCCATCGAGCGCATCCATGTGCACAAGACCGGTGCGTTGATTCGCTATTGCTGCGAGGCGGGCGCATTGCTGGCCTGTGCGGACGCCGCACGGGTGAACGCCTGTGCCCGCTACGGCAAGGCGGTGGGGCTTCTGTTCCAGATTGCCGATGATATTCTGGATGCCACCGCCAGCCGCGAGATGCTGGGCAAGAGCGCGGGCAAGGATGCGGTGCAGCACAAGGCCACCTACGTGGCGCTGCTGGGCCTGGATGGCGCGCGCGAGATGGCGCGCGAGATGCGCGATGTGGCCCGGGACGCACTGGCGCCGCTGGGCAATCGGGCCGAGGGGCTGGCGCGGTTGGCCGATTTCGTGCTGGAGCGCCCCGCATGAACGGCCCGGAACACCGGACCGCGGCCCCGAACATGGACGACTGGCCGTTGTTGGCCGGCATCCGCGGGCCGGAGGATCTCAAACAACTGGATGTGGCCCAACTGCCGGAGCTGGCCCGGGAGATGCGCGATTGCCTGATCCGGACACTGGCGCCCATCGGCGGTCATCTGGGGGCCGGGCTGGGCGTGGTGGAGCTGACCATCGCCCTGCACCGGTTGTTCGACTCGCCGCGCGATCGCATCGTGTGGGATGTCGGGCATCAGGCCTATCCGCACAAGATGCTGACCGGTCGCCTGAACCGCATCCACACCCTGCGCCAGCATGGCGGACTCTCGGGCTTCACCAAGCGCGCCGAATCTCCCCATGACCCCTTTGGCGCGGGCCATGCCTGCACGTCCATCTCCGCCGCGCATGGCATGGCCGTGGCGCGGGACCTGCAAGGCGGCGATCGCCACGTGGTCGCCGTCATTGGCGACGGTGCGCTGACCGGCGGCATGGCCTTCGAAGGATTGAACAACGCCGGTGGCGACCGGCGCAGGCTGCTGGTGATTCTGAACGACAACGAGATGTCCATCGCCCCGAATGTGGGCTCGATTTCCTCTTATCTGGCCAGGCTCATCACCGGCAAGCCCTATGTGAGCATGCGCGAGGCGGCGCGCAAGATGCTGGAAAAGGCGCCGGCGGCGCTGGAAGCGGCGCGGCGGCTGGAAGAACACGTCAAGGGCATGGTGACGCCGGGCACGCTCTTTGAGGAGCTGGGGTTTCGCTACATCGGGCCCATCGACGGCCACGATTTCGATCACCTGCTTCCCACGCTGGAAAACTGCAAGGAGCTGGATGGCCCGATTCTGCTGCATGTGGTCACGCGCAAGGGCTTCGGCTTTGCTCCCGCCGAGGAAGATCCTGAAACCTGGCACGGACTTGGCCCCTACGATGCGGCCAGCGGCCAGCCACTCAAGCCCGCTTCGGCCCCGATTACCTGGACGCAGGTGTTTGGCGAGACGCTGGCCGATTTGGCCGATCATGACCCGCGCATCGTGGCGGTCACCGCCGCCATGCCCGGGGGCACGGGGTTGAGTCGCTTTGCCCGTCGCCATCCCGAACGCTGTTTCGATGTTGGCATCGCCGAGCAGCATGCGGTGACCTTTGCCGCCGGCATGGCCGCCGACGGGTTGCGCCCGTTCGTGGCCATCTATTCCACTTTCATGCAGCGGGCCTACGATCAGATCATCCACGATGTGTGCATCCAGAATCTGCCGGTGACCCTGTGCATGGACAGGGCTGGCGTGGTCGGCGCCGACGGCGCCACGCATTCCGGAAGCTTCGACATGGCGTTTCTGCGGTGCGTGCCGGGGCTTGCCATCATGGCGCCCAAGGATGGGCAGGAACTGGCGAACATGATGGCCACGGCCCTGACGCTCGATGGCCCCGCCGCCATCCGGTATCCGCGCGGCGCGGTGCCGGGGGCGAAACGCGGCCGGCCCGAGCCGTTGGCGGTGGGACGCGCGGAGGCGCTGACCGAAGGAGACGACGGGTTGGTCGTGGCCGTGGGCAGCCGTGTGCGCGATGCGTTGGAGTCCGTGACCGCCCTGCGGCGCGAAGGGCGCGCGAATCTGGCATTGTTGAATCTGCGCTTCATCAAGCCGATGGACGAAGCGGCGATTGTCCGCCGACTGTGTCCTGGCAAGCCGCTGCTGGTCGTCGAGGAAGGCGCGGCGGCCGGAGGCGTGGGCGAGGCCATCGCCGCGCTGGCGCTCCGGCAAGGCTGGCGGGGGCCGTTTGCGCACATGGGCATGCCCGATGCGTTCCCTCCGCAGGGCACGCAGGCCGAGGTGTTGCGCGACCTGGGGCTGGATGCGGACGCCATGGTGCAACGCCTGCGCCATTTGCTCGACGAGGCGGGCATTTGACGGGCTTGTTTCCAGCCGTGGCGGGACTAGCGTTTCGTGTCATGGAACAGACATGGAGCGGTGCCGCATGATTCGCTGCGCGAACCTGTGCAAGCGGTATGGCGATGTCAGCGCGCTCGACGGGGTGAACCTGCATGTGCGCGAGGGGCGCACCACGGTCATCATGGGCGGGTCCGGCTCCGGCAAGACCACGCTGCTGCGCCTGATCGCCGGCCTGGAACAACCAACTTCGGGTGAGATTGTGTTTGCCGGCGAGGATTTCGTGCATATCCCGCGCAAGCGTTTGTACGAGTTGCGCGAGATGATGGGCATGGTGTTCCAGTATTCGGCTTTGCTGAATTCCCTGAATGTGTATGAAAATGTGGCCTTTCCGCTCCACGAGCACACCGATCTGGACGAAGATGTGATTCGCACCATGGTGACCATCAAGCTGGAGCAGGTGGGCCTGCGCGGCATGGAACACCTGATGCCGTCCGAGCTTTCCGGCGGCATGGCCAAGCGTGTGGCGCTGGCCCGCGCCATCGCGATGGATCCGGCCATCGTGTTCTACGACGAGCCGACCTCGGGTCTGGACCCCATTTCGGCCGGCGTCATCACTACGCTGATTCGCGACCTGAGCACGAAATCACACCGCACCTCGGTGGTGGTCACGCACGATGTCCAGGCCGGGTTGTCCATTGCCGACCATGTGGTGCTGCTCTGGCAGGGGCGTGTCATCGCCGAGGGCGGGCCGGATGAGATTCGCGCCAGCGATGATGCGCGCGTGCGCCAGTTTATCGAGGGGCGGCCGGACGGGCCCATACCGTTCTCGCGCAGCACCACCTCCTATCTGGACGATTTGCTGCACAAACCCGGAACCGTGAGGATGCCGTCATGACGCGCGTGTGGCGTTTCTTCGGTCGATTGGGGCGCGGATTTCTCGGCATGGCCGGGAGGCTGGGCGACGCGGCCTCGTTGTCTGCGGCGTCGCTGGGCTTGGTGGCCGCGCCGCCCTGGCAGGGCCGGCATATCGTGGTGCAGATGTTCAACATCGGCGTCGGTTCGGTGGCCATCATCGCGCTGACCGGCGCGTTCACCGGCATGGTGCTGGCATTGCAAGGCTATTACACGCTGTCGAAGTTCGGATCGGAATCGCTGTTGGGCGCGGGCGTGGCCCTGTCCATCATTCGGGAGCTGGGGCCGGTGTTGGGCGCGATGATGCTGACCGCCCGGGCGGGTTCCGCCATCACCGCCGAAATCGGCATCATGCGCGTGACCGAACAGGTGGATGCGCTGGAAATGATGGCGGTGAATCCGCGGGCCCGCATCATCATGCCGCGCATCATCGCCGCCACGTTGTCGCTGCCGTTGCTGGTGGCCATGTTCGATCTCATCGGCATTGGCGCGGGCTACCTGGTCGGCGTGGATCTGCTGGGCGTGAATCCCGGCGCGTTCATTGCCGAAATGCAGGCCAAGGTCACCACCCACGACATCCAGACCGGCTGGATCAAGGGGTTGGGATTCGGGTTTCTGGTCGGCGTGATCTGCACCTACATCGGTTATCGGGCCACGCCCACCACCGAGGGCGTGGGTCGCGCCACGACCCAGGCGGTGGTGTTGTCGTCGGTCGGCGTGCTGGTGCTGGATTACATCCTCACATCGTTCTTCCTGTGAGCATCGGAGAGTAGAGATGACGGAATACAAACGCATGGAAATCATCGTCGGGCTGTTCGTGTTCATCGGCATCGCCGGCATGTTCTACATGGCGCTGAAGCTCGGCGAGGTCGGCGGGCTGGGGGCGGACGGCTATGTCGTGACCGCGGATTTCGACGATGCCGGAGGCATTCGCAGCGGTGCGGATGTGATGATGGCCGGGGTGGTCATCGGACGCGTGGAGCGGGTGAGCCTGAACAAGGACGATCAGGCCCGGCTGGCGCTGCGCATCCATCATGGCGTCAAACTGACGGCCGATGCCATCGCCTCCATTCGCACCAAGGGCATCATCGGCGACCGCTATGTGCGCATCTCCCAGGGCGGCGACGATCAGTATCTGGCCGATGGCGACAGCATCGAGGAGACGGAATCGGCCATCAGCATCGAGGACTTGATTGCCAAATATGTGTTTTCCGGCAAGAGCGGCGAGTAGTGTTCATGTCCTTTTCGGGCCCGCGAGGCGCAAAAAACGCTCCTCTTGGGGGTGGTGATTCCCCTGTGCCCGAACCGGCGTCTCTGACAGGATTGCCGGCAATCCACATCACAAAGGAGAGCATGCCATGTTCAGGAAACTGATATTGATGCTGGCGTTGGCCGCGCTGCCGCTGTCGCTGGCGCAAGCCGGCGCGGCCGACGACCCGAAAGCGGTGGTGCGCGCCGCTGTCGATGGCGTGATTCAGGTGCTGAAATCGCGCCCCGACCCCAAGCAAATCACCGAGGCCGACCGCGAGGCCATTCGCCGGGCGGTGGAAGGGTATTTCGACTTTCGTGAGATGGCGCGTCGCGCCTTGGGCCGGCCGTGGAAGCAGTTGAGCGAGGACAAGCGCAAGGATTTCGTGGCCACGTTCCGCGAGCTGCTGGAGCGTTCCTACGGCAACCGACTGTCGGAATATCACGATCAGAAGGTGATCTATGGCGATGTGCGCACCAAGGGGCGCATTGCCATCGTGCGCTCCGAGGTGGTGGACGCGGACAAGCGTACGCCAGTGCTCTACAAGCTGGTGCATCGCAAGAATGGCTGGCGGGTGTATGACATCAAGGTCGAGGGCATCAGCATGGTCAGCACCTTCCGCAACGATTTCAAGCAGGCGGTCAGCCAGAAGGGGCTGGACGGATTTCTGGCCGATCTCAAGAAGCGCGTGGACAAGCTTCGGGAGCAGGACAAGGCCAAGAGTTGACCGTCGCGGCTTGTCTCACGCGAACGCCACGATGAATGCCGCTTAAGCTGTCCCGGCTGCTGGCCTCCTGCCGGCGTATTCTGCTGTTGCTGGCCCTGTGCGCCACGCTGGCGTTGGCTTGGGTGGTCTGGCGCGCGCCGTCGCTGGAAAACCTGCGGCCGGAGCTCACGGCGCTGTTGAGCGAGCGGTTGCAGCTTTCGGAGCTGCGGATGGGGCGGTTGTCCTGGCGCTGGGCCGGGCAGCTTTGGGTGCAGGCCGATGACGTGTCGCTGAGCACGCGGGGGGGCGGCGTGCGGTTGGAGCATGCCCGCCTGTCCGTCCGGATCTCGGTGTGGGCGCTGCTGTCCGGCCATGTGCGGCCTGTGGGGTTGCGCGTGCGGGGCGGTGCCATCCATCTGCAATGGCCCAGCGGCCTGGCCGGCACAACCTCCGCGATGCTCGCCGGCATGCCGGACATGCGTTTCGACATCGAGGATGCGGCCTTGTGGTTGAATCTGTCACGGGAGCCTTGGCGGATTCCCGGGTTCCGCCTCCATCTGGACAGCGCCACGCGGCGGTTGGTTGCGGATGCGCCGGGTGCCCGGTTGGAATTGACATGGGGCGACTCAACGCAGGCGGTGCAACTGCATGTGCGCTTGGACAACCTGCGCGGTCTGCCGCCGCAGGTGCGTCGCCATGTCCGTGGCGACATGGCCGGCGAGTGGCGGGTGGACGGCAATCCTGCCGCCGGTGAATGGCGGGTGCGGGCGCGCCTGACCGCGCATGGCGGCAAGGCCGTGCGCTTGGTCGAGGGTGGCGAAACCCTGGCGTTTGACCGGCTGGCGTTTCGTGCCTTGGTGCGGGGCGGCGATCCGCTGCGCCCGGAATCCATCACATGGGAACAGGTGGACTGGGCGCTTGACAGCCAGCGCCTGACGGCGCGTGGCGAGTGGAAGGGCGGGCTGCTGCATGCCCGCATCCTCGACGGTGCGGCGGCGCTGCCTTTGTTGGCCCGATGGAGCGGCCGGCTGGCCACATCGGGCTGGCGCGACTGGCTGGCGCGCATTGATCGCGGCGCGGTGGATCATATCGCGGCCAGCCTGACGCTGGCACAACCCAGCCCGTGGCGGGCACCGGACTGGCACCGCACGCCGCGGAAGGATTGGCGGCTGGAGGCGGAACTCCATCGGGCCGACGCACCGCTGCCGGAGGAGCGAGGGGTCGTGACCGGAGTGGACGGCCATCTGATCATCGACATGCGCGGTTTTGCGGTGGACGTGCGGCACGCCACACTGCCGGAAGGGGCGGGCCGGATTTCCGGCATGCTGAAGCTGTTGGACTGGAAACGCCCGGTGTTGCGTCTGGCGGGACAGGGCGAAGTGGAGGTCGCCCGTCTCCAACGCTGGCTCGATCTGCCAGCGCCGGATGCCTGGCAGTGGCGGCTGTCGCCGGCACTGGCCCGGTTTTCTTTGCGCTGGGCGATTCCCGCACGAGGTCCCGGCGACGGCTGGGTGGAGCTTTCGCCCGATGTGGCCTGGGAAGGTGCGCTCCAGGGGCGTGTGATTCGGCTGTCCGGGGGTGTGTTGCGCTGGCAGGCGGATGCGGCGCGCCGGAGTGTGGCGGTGCGCAACATGACCATCCAATACGACACGTTCGCCGGCCGGTTCGATGCCGCCGTGCGCGAAGTGGACGGCCGGAGCTGGCGACTGAAGTCGCTGCGATTGCGGGCCGGGGCGCCATTCCCGGATCTGGTGCGGCGCTGGAAGTTGCCGGTGGACGGGCCACGCGGCGAAGCGCGCGCCACGCTGAGCTTCGATGGCGATTGGCGGTTGAGTCTCGATCTCACGGCTGCGGGCTGGATGCGTTTGTTGGGCGCCGTCAAATCGCCGGGCGAGGCATGGCGATTGCAGGCCACAGGCACACCGGACAAGGACGGTGTGCGCATCCGTCGGTTGGCCAGCCATGGCGGATTCCCGCGCATTCGCGGCGGAGGGAGGGTCGATACACGCCATGCGTTGCTGGATCTGGCCCGTGTCCGATCGCCCGCGTTCACTGGCGGCATTCGGGTGAATCTGCCCTTTGGTTTTGCTGGCGCGCCGGTGGAGGTGGATATCCGGGCGGAGTTTCTGTCCCGGCAGGCATTGCCGGAGCACATGGATTTTCTGGAGGCGGCCGAAGCCGGTGGCGGGCGCGCTGGTGCAAGTGCGCGTCCTTGGGTGCTGCGGGGCGCGGTGCGCCGCCTGCAATGGGAGGCGGCCACCATGCACGATGTGCGCGTGCATTTCGCATCGTCGGCTCAAGGCGTGGGCACGCTGGAAGCAGCGCGGCTGGATGCGGCGAACCTGCAAGCCAGCCGGGTGCATGGCTATTTTCGCCTGCCGGGCAAGGGCGTGGTGGACATTCGCGAGCTCACCGCCCGATTGCCGGGGCAGAATGTTCGCGTTTCGGGCGTGCTGACGCCCGAGGGCGGGGGTCGGCTGCGTTGGCGCGGCTTCGCGGTCATGCAGGGGGAGTTCAGCAGCGTGATTCGCCGGCTGGATGCATCGGGGCTGTTTCGCGGCGGTCGGATGCGAGCCATGTGGTCGGGCGAGGGGGTGTTGGATCGCCGGCAGCCATGGTGGCACGACTTGCGCGGTCAGCTGCGGCTGCGCTCGGACGAAGGACGCCTGCTGGTGGAGAGCGGCACCATGACGCGACTGTTGGCGGCGCTGAACCTGCTCGATTTGCCACGTTTCCTGCTCGGCAAGCGCAAGGATATACGTGGCGAGGGTCTGTTTTACAAGCGATTGCAGCTGGAGGCGCATGTCGAGAACGCGACGGCGCATGTGAACAGCTTGGCCGTGCGCGCTTCGGCGCTGGATATGGCTGGCCGTGGCACGGTGGCGTTGGACACCGGACGCATCGACCTGTACGCGACCGTGCGCCCGTTGCAAAATCTGGACGCGCTGCTGAACATGATCCCGTTCCTGCGGGATATTTTGCTGGGTCCCGGGGGCAGCGTGTTCCGCAAGGTGTATCATGTGCATGGTCCGCTCCAGAATGCCCGAATCGATCCGGCGGATCCGAAAAAGGCCGGCCTGCCGGGCGGCGGGCTGATCGAGGAACTGTTCACGTTGCCGTCGCGCTGGTTCGGCAAGGAGTGAACCGCGCACGGCGTTCCCAAAGGTGCGGCGGCTGCATATACTCCCCGCATGGAACTCATCGTGCTGGACACCGAAACCACGGGCTTGTCGCCGCTTCAGGGTGACCGCATGGTGGAGATCGGCGCGATCCGCGTGTCCCACCGCGAGATTCGCCGCGATTGCGTGTTTCATCATTACATCAATCCAGGCCGACCGATACCCGAAGAGGTCGTGCGTATCCACGGCATCGACGATGCCAGGGTGAAGGACGCTCCCCGGTTCGCCGACATCGCGGAAGCATTTCTTGATTTCATTGAAGGCGCGACATTGGTGATTCACAACGCGTCGTTTGATCTCGGCTTTTTGATGCACGAACTCAGGCTGGAGGGTTTCCCGGACATTCGGAACGCACCGGTGATTGATTCGCTGGCCTTCGCGCGGGAGAAGCACCCCGGCCAGCGCAACAGTCTGGACGCGCTGTGCGATCGCTACGGTATCGACCGATCGCGGCGCGAGAGACACGGCGCGCTGCTGGATGCCGAGTTGTTGGCCGAGGTGTATCTGGCCATGACGGGCGGGCGCCAGTTTTCACTGGGCATGGACGCCGAGCCCCGGCCCGCGGGCAGTTTCGTGCAGTTGCCCGAGACCACGCGCGCGCGCGCGGAGACATCCGAAACCGCGCGACTGACACGTCGCGCGCCGCCGCCGCTGTCCGAGGAGGATGCGCGGGCGCACGAGGCATTGCTGGAGCGCATCCACGCCGAGAGCGGGCAGGCCATCTGGCTTTTGCCGCCGGTCGAAGCCTAGGCCCGTTGTGTTGCCGCCGTCCCCTGTTTTGATGGTTTGTGCCGGCAATCTGTGCCGCAGCCCGTTTGCGGAAGGCTACATGCGGGAGCGTCTGGCGCGGGCGGGCGTGGAGGCCGAGGTGTTCAGCCGGGGGCTGCTGGCGCTGCCCAACCAGCGTCCGCCTGCACAGGCGCAAGAGGCCGCGCGTGATTTCGGTGTCGATTTGTCCGGCCATGTGGCCCAGCCGCTGCTGGGCGCCGATCTCGACCGCGCCGGCCTGGTGCTGGTGATGAGCCAGCAGCAGCGCCAGCATCTGGCGCGCATGAGGCCGGCGGTCATCGGCAAGGTGTTTTTGCTGTCGCAACCGGGCGGCGGCCAGCCGGTGGCTGATCCCATGGGCCGCGATCCGGCTTCTATAGCACTCGTTGATGTTAGTTCAACACGGCTACCTCGACTATCGCTTT
>CAYVBG010000043.1:0-10169 GCA_964449205.1 uncultured Zetaproteobacteria bacterium
GAGAAGAGGTTATTATGCTCATGGATCTTTTTGAAAAGAAGTTCAGGGAACTTATACATGACGAAAGGGTTCACAAGTACGGAATACGGGTTAACGTGCTTGGGAGAAAGGAGTTATTGCCCAGAAATGTTCGTGAAGCGGCTGAGGAAGCTGAAAGAAACCATACGTATCCGATTGAAGGCGTTCGATCACCGCATTCTGGACAAGAGCGCGGCTGATATCGTGTCCACGGCCAAGCGCACCGGCGCGGTGGTGCGTGGCCCGATTCCGATGCCCACCCGGATTGAGAAATTCTGCGTGATCCGTTCGCCTCACAAGGACAAGGATTCGCGCGAGCAGTTTGAGATCCGCACCCACAAGCGGCTGTTGGACATCGACAATCCGACGCCCCAGACCGTGGATGCGCTGATGAAGCTTGATCTCCCGTCCGGCGTGGACGTTGAGATCAAGCTGTGAGCGGGAGAGAGACAATGGCAGGACTGATTGCACGCAAGGCGGGCATGACGCAGATCTTCGCCGAGGACGGCGCGGCCATTCCGGTGACCGTGCTGGCGGTGGAGCCGTGCCGGGTCATTGCCCTGCGCACCGCTGAAAAAGACGGTTATGACGCGATTCAGGTGGGCTTTGGCAAGGCGTCGCGCAAGCAATCGCGCGCCGAGCAGGGGCATTTCGCGCGCGCAGGCCAGGAGCCGATGCGCGGGCTCCGGGAGTTTCGCCTGAAGGAAGGCGAGAGTTTCGAGATCGGTCAGGAGCTGACGGCGGAAATGTTCCGGCCGGGCCAGAAGGTGGATGTGTCCGGGACGAGCAAGGGGCGCGGTTTCGCGGGTGTGATGAAGCGTTACAACTTCGGTGGCGGTCGTGCCAGTCACGGCGCGGAGAAAGTGCACCGCCAGATGGGCTCGACCGGTCAGTGTCAGGATCCGGGGCGTGTGTTTCCGGGCAAGAAGATGCCGGGGCATTATGGCGCCGCGCGGGTGACGGTGCAGAATCTGGAAGTGGTTCGCGTGGATGCCGAGGCAGGGCGCATTCTGGTGCGGGGCGCGGTGCCCGGCGCCCGCAATGGGCTGGTGGAATTGCGCCCGGCAGTAAAGGGAGCGTGAGATGCCTGAAGTGACCGTGGTGGATCAGAACAACAAGCCGGTCGGCAAGCAGCAGCTGAACGACGCCGTGTTCGGTCTGGAGCCGGATGCCGGTTTCGTGCATCGGGTGTACACCGCGCTGGCGGCCGCTCAGCGCGCCGGCACCCATGCGACCAAAACGCGTTCGGATGTTTCCGGCGGTGGCAGAAAGCCTTGGCGTCAGAAGGGAACCGGTCGCGCCCGCCAAGGTTCAACCCGCGCCACCCAGTGGCGTCATGGCGGCATTGCGCACGGTCCGCAGCCGCGCAGCTATGCCACGCGCGTCAACCGGAAGGAGCGCCGGCGGGCGTTGTGCATGACGCTTTCCGGCCATCTGCGCGACGGACGCTTGGTGGTGATCGACAAGCTGGAGTTGCCGGCCATCAAGACCAAGGCGTTTGTCGGCGTGATGCAGGCGCTGGATGTCACGAGCGGCTTGTTTGTGCTGGATGCCGAGAGCCGCGAGGTGGTGTTGTCCGGTCGCAATGTGCCGCATGTCAAGGTGGTGCTGGATGGACAGATGAACCTGCACGATCTGTTGAAGTACGACCGCGTGGTGCTGACCCGTGCCGCGGCCGAGAAACTGGAGGCTCGTCTGTCATGAACGCGACTTACGAGGATTACAAGGTATTGCAGCGCCCGGTGGTGACCGAAAAGAGCTATGCCGCCCAAGGCGCGAACAACCAGTACACGTTTCGCGTGGCGAGGGCTGCGACCCGCCAGCAGGTCAAGCGCGCGGTGGAGGCGATCTTTGACGTGAAGGTGGAGTCCGTGCGCGTGATGAACATGCCGGGCAAGCCCAAGCGGCGCGGCCTTCATGAAGGACGCCGGGCAGGTTACCGCAAGGCGGTCGTGAGGCTCGCCGAGGGCCAGACACTGGAAGTGACGGAAGAGGGCTGACATGGCGCTGAAGGTTTACAAACCCATGACCAACGGAACACGCGGGCGCGTGGCTGTCCGTGATTCCGATCTGTATCGGGGGCGGCCCGAGCGCAGCCTCGTGACGGGGCTGACGCGCAAGGCCGGCCGCAACAATCACGGGCGCATCACGACCCGCCACAAGGGCGGCGGGCACAAGCGACTGTACCGCAAGGTGGATTTCCGCCGCGACAACATCGGCGTGCCGGGTCGTGTGGAGCGCATCGAGTATGATCCGAATCGTTCGGCGCATATTGCGCTGGTGGTGTTCGTCAACGGCGACAAGCGCTATATCCTGGCGCCGCAGGGCTTGCGCCCTGGCGATACAGTGATGAGCGGGCCCGAGGCCGAGATGCGGCCGGGCAACGCGATGCCGCTGGCCAGCGTTCGTGTCGGCACCATGGTGCACAATGTGGAGCTGAAGCCGGGCAAGGGCGGCCAGCTGGCTCGCTCGGCCGGCATGGGAATTCAGTTGATGGGCAAGGAAGGTGGACGCGCGGTGCTGAAGATGCCGTCCGGCGAGTTTCGGCGCGTGGATGCGCGCTGCATGGCGACCATCGGCGTGGTGGGCAACGGCGATCATGCCAACCGCAAGATCGGCAAGGCCGGCCGTTCGCGCTGGTTGGGTATCCGTCCGACCGTGCGTGGCGTGGTGATGAATCCGGTGGATCATCCGCATGGCGGTGGCGAGGGGCGCACCTCCGGCGGCCGGCATCCGGTGACCCCGTGGGGTGTGCCGACCAAGGGGCACAAGACCCGCAACAAGAACAAGGCGTCGAATCGCGACATCATTCGCCGCCGCAAGCAGAAGTGAGGTAGAGCATGGCGCGTTCGTTGAAGAAAGGGCCTTACATCGAGCCCTCGCTGATGAAGAAGGTGGTGGCCGCCAGGGAGGGCAAGCTCAAAGGCGTAATCAAGACTTGGTCCCGCCGATCCACGATTTCGCCGGATTTCGTGGGGTTGAACTTTGCCGTGCACAACGGCAACAAGTTCATTCCGGTGTATGTGACCGAAAACATGGTGGGTCACAAGCTGGGCGAGTTTGCGCCGACGCGCACCTACTACGGGCATGGCGCCGACAAGAAATCGAAGAAGAAGAGGTAAGCGGTGATGGAAGTGCGCGCAGTGGCAAGGGAAAGCCAGATCAGCCCGCAAAAGGCGCGGCTGGTGGCGGATATGATTCGCGGGCTGCCGGTGGATCGGGCGCTTGCGGTGCTGGCGCTGTCGCCGAAGAAAGGCGCCCGGCTGATGGAGAAGGTGCTGAAGTCCGCCATCGCCAATGCCGAGCAGAACCACGGTCTGGATGTCGATGAGCTGGTGGTGTCCACCGCCCGCGTGGACGAGGGGCAGACGCTGAAGCGTTGGCGCCCCAAGGGGATGGGGCGAATCCGCAAGCGTTATCATCGCCGCAGCCACCTGGTTGTGGCTGTGCGCGAGCGCGCCTGAGTTCAAGAGCAAACGGAGCAGATGAATGGGACAGAAAGTTAATCCGATCGGTTTTCGCGTGGGCATCACCCGCGGGTGGGAGTCGCAATGGTATGCCGGCAAGAACTTCGGGCCGCTGCTGCTGGAGGACATCCGCCTGCGCGAATATGTGAAAAAGCGGCTGAGCCACGCCTATGTGTCCCGCATCGTGATCGAGCGGCCGGCCGGCAAGATCAAGATTACCGTGCATACGGCCCGCCCCGGTGTCGTGATTGGCAAGAAGGGCGCAGACATTGAGGCCTTGCGCGCCGAGTTGCGCCGGATGGCTGGCGCGGATGTCGAGGTGTATATCATGGAAGTGCGCCAGGCCGAGGCAGAGGCACAGCTTGTGGCCGAGAACATCGCGTTTCAGCTGGAGCGGCGCGTGGCGTTCCGTCGGGCGATGAAACGGGCCATGCAGGGTGCGCTGCGCATGGGCGCGAAGGGTGTGAAGGTCAAATGTTCCGGGCGGTTGGGTGGCGCCGAGATCGCCCGCACCGAGGGTTACCACGAAGGGCGCGTGCCTCTGCATACGCTGCGCGCCAATGTGGATTACGGCTTTGCCGAGGCGCGCACGACCTATGGCGTGATCGGCGTCAAGGTTTGGGTGTTCAAGGGCGAGAAGCTCGGCGACGAAGAGCAGGCCGCCTAAATCAGTTGCGAGGACAGGAATCATGTTGCAACCGAAGAAAATTCGTTGGCGCAAGCATCACAAGGAGTTGCAGCGACTGCGCGGCATCAGCGAGCGCGGGGCGAGCCTGAACTTCGGCCAGTTCGGTCTGAAGGCGATGGAGCCGGGGCGCATCACCGCCCGCCAGATTGAGGCGGCGCGTATTGCGATGACCCGCCATATCAAGCGCCAGGGGCGTATTTGGATTCGGATGTTTCCGGATCTGCCGGTGTCCAGGAAGCCGGCCGAAGTGCGCATGGGCAAGGGCAAGGGTTCGCCGGAGTATTGGGTGGCCGCGGTGCGCAAGGGTCGCGTGCTCTATGAGATGGACGGCGTGGACGAGGCGCTGGCGCGCGCGGCGTTGCGCCTGGCGGCGGCCAAGCTGCCGATCAAGACGAAGATTGTGGTTCGCGGGGTGGGTCGATGAGCGATATGAAGAAGGCTGGCGCGTTGCGCGCGATGTCCGATGCGGAGTTGAAGGCTCGCATGGATGAGCTTGCGGCGGAGGCCATGAAGCTGCGTTTCCAGCAGGCGACCATGCAATTGGCGCAGACGGCGCGCCCGCGCCAGGTTCGGCGCGAGATCGCCCGCATCCGGACGATTCTGAACGAGCGGGCCAGGCAGGGAGTTGAGGCATGAGTGAGCTGAAGAGCAACAAGCGCGTGCTGGAAGGCGTGGTCACCAGCAACAAGGGTGACAAAACCATCGTCGTGCAGGTGGAGCGCAAGTTCCTGCATCCGCAGTACCGCAAGACCGTGCGTTCGCACAAGAAGTACATGGCGCACGACGAGGCCAACGAGTGCAATGTCGGTGATACCGTGCGCATCGTCGAGTCGCGGCCGTTGTCGCGGCGCAAGCGCTGGGTGTTGCAGAGCATCGTGACGCGCGCCGAGCAACTGTAAGCGGGGGAAGAGGCGATGATTCAAAACGAGACCATTCTCAACGTGGCCGACAATTCCGGCGCCCGCAAGGTGGCCTGCATCAAGGTGTTGGGCGGTTCGAAACGTCGTTACGCCCGCGTGGGCGATGTGATCGTGGTGGCGGTGAAGGACGCGCTGCCCAACGGCAAGGTCAAGAAGGGGCAGGTGGCCCGCGCCGTGGTCGTGCGCACGGCCAAGGAGTTCCGTCGCGCCGATGGCAGCTCCATCCGGTTTGATGAGAATGCGGCGGTGCTGCTGACCAACCAGGGCGAGCCCATCGGAACCCGTATTTTCGGCCCGGTGACGCGGGAACTGCGCAACAAGGGATACATGAAGATTATCTCGCTTGCGCCGGAAGTGCTGTAGGACGACGGGATTTCTGGAGATGAGGATGAGCATGAAAGCAAAAACCCGCATTCGACGCGACGATGAGATCATCGTGATCGCCGGCAAGGACAAAGGCGTGCGCGGCAAGGTGATTCGCACGCTGCCGCGCGAGGGGCGCGTGCTGGTGGCCAGGGTGAACATGGTCAAGCGTCACGCGAAGGCAACGCCGAACTCGGCGGGCGGCATCATTGAGCGCGAGGCGCCGATCGCGATTTCGAACGTGCAGTATTACTGCCCGAAGTGCAAGGCGGGTGTTCGCCTTGGCATGAAGACGCTGGAAGACGGCCGCAAGGTGCGCGTTTGCCGCAAGTGCGCCGAAGTGCTGGACCGATAACGGCAGGAGAGCGACGAAACCATGGCCCGATTGAAGGAACTGTATCAGAAGGAAATCAAGCCCGCCCTTCAGAAGGAGCTGGGCATCGCCAACGTCATGGCCGTGCCGACCATCAGCAAGATTGTGGTCAACATGGGCGTGGGCGAGGCGACACAGAACGCCAAGCTGCTCGAAGGCGCATTGGCCGACATGACGGCCATCACCGGCCAGAAGCCGGTGGTGACGCGCGCGCGCAAGTCGGTGGCCAACTTCAAGTTGCGCGAAGGCATGGGCGTGGGGTGCCGCGTGACCCTGCGCGGCGAGCGGATGTGGGAGTTTCTCGACCGTCTCATCAATATCGCCCTGCCGCGCATTCGCGATTTCAAGGGCGTGAATCCGCGTTCGTTCGACGGGCGCGGCAACTACACGCTGGGCATCAAGGAGCAGATCATCTTCCCCGAGATCGAATACGACAAGGTGGACAAGATTCGGGGTATGGACATCACGATTTGCACCACGGCGACCAACAACGAGCATGGTCGCGCCCTGCTCAAGCATTTCAACATGCCGTTCAGGAATTAAGGAGCAAGCCATGGCAACCAAGGCAATGATTGCGAAATGCAATCGCAAACCCAAGTTCAAGGTGCGCGCCTACACGCGCTGCCAGTTGTGCGGCCGGCCGCATTCGGTGTACCGCAAGTTCGGCATTTGTCGCATTTGCCTGCGCAAGCGCGCCTTGGCCGGCGAGATTCCCGGCATGGTCAAATCGAGCTGGTAGGAGAGACGCCATGATGACCGATCGAATCGCGGACATGCTGACCCGCATCCGCAACGCGCAGCAGGCCCGGCTGGAAAAGGTGGAAATGCCGGCCAGCAACACGCTGATGGCCATTGCCGACATCCTCAAGAAGGAGGGTTATATCCAGTCGGCGAAGATCTTCAACCACAAAGGGCATAAATACCTGCGCCTGACGCTGCGTTATGACGACGACGGCCGGCCGGTGATTCGCGAGATCCAGCGTGTGTCCAAGCCGGGTCGGCGCGTCTATGCCGGCGCCGACGAACTGCCGCGGGTGAAGAGCGGCTACGGCACCGCCATCGTCAGCACCTCCAAGGGGGTGATGACGGACAAGAGCGCCCGCGCGGCTCGTGTGGGCGGCGAAATTCTGTGTACGGTATTTTGAGGTAGCATATGTCCCGTATTGGCAAACAACCCATTCCCGTTCCCGCCGGCGTCGAGATTCGGCTGGCCGACGATCATGTGAGCGTCAAGGGGCCGAAGGGCGAGTTGACCGCGCCCTTGTTTCCGGGTATCCGCGTGACGCACGAGGACAACATGCTGACCTTGTCCTGCGCCAATCTGGCCGACAAGGCGCTGAAGTCGAAGTTTGGTCTGGCGCGCGCCCTGTTGGCGAATGTGGTCACCGGCGTGACCAAGGGCTTCGAGAAGGTGCTGGAGCTCCGTGGCGTCGGGTATCGCGCCCAGCTTCAGGGCAAGATGCTGAATCTTTCGCTCGGCTTTTCGCATCCGGTGAGCTATGCCGTGCCCGAGGGCGTCGAGGTCAAGGTGGAGCAGAGCCGGATCACGATCTCCGGCGCCGACAAGCAGCGCGTGGGCCAGGTGGCGGCCGAGATTCGTGCCTTCCGTCCGCCCGAGCCATACAAGGGCAAGGGCGTGCGCTACGTGGATGAATACGTGGCCATGAAAGAAGGCAAGAAGGCCTAGAGGAGAACAGCATGGGTGTGAAGCGTTACGAAAAGAATGCCTCGGTGCGCCGTGCGCGTCGCGTGCGGGCCCGGGTCAAGGCGAGCGGGCGTCCGCGTTTGAGCGTGTTCCGCTCCAGCCGGCATATCTATGCCCAGATCATCGACGATGCGGCCGGGCGCACGCTGGCGGCGGCTTCCAGCCTCGAGGCCGATGTTCGGGCAGGCGGCAACAAGGATGGCGCCGCCCAGGTCGGCCGGTTGATTGGCGAGCGCGCGAAGAAGGCGGGTGTCACCGAGGTGGCCTTCGACCGCGGGCGTTACCCCTACCATGGCCGTGTGCGTGCGCTGGCGGATGGCGCGCGCGAGGCCGGACTGAAGTTCTAGGAGCATTGGAATGATCAATACGGAAGAACTGGAACTGACCGAAAAGCTGGTGCATATCAACCGCGTGGCCAAGACGGTGGCCGGCGGTCGTCGCATGGGTTTCTCGGCGCTGATGGTGGTGGGCGACGGCAACGGGCACGTGGGTTTCGGCCACGCCAAGGCCAAGGAGGTGCCCGAGGCCATTCGCAAGGCCAACGAAATCGCGCGCCGCAATCTCATCTTTGTGCCGCGCAAGGGCGGCACGATTCATTTCGGCGTGCTGGGGCGCCAGGACGCATCGCGGGTGATGCTCAAGCCTGCCAGCGAGGGCACGGGCGTGATCGCCAGCAGCGCCGTGCGTGCAGTCATGGATGCGGCCGGCATCAAGGATGTGCTGACCAAGGCGCTGGGTTCCCGCAATCCGCTGAATCTGGTGCGGGCGACCTTCAATGGATTGCGTCAGCTTGAGACGCCGGAGCAGGTGGCCGAGCGCCGCGGCAAGGCTGCCAAGGGGGCGGAAGGATGAGCGGAAAAACGATTCGCGTTCGACAGTTCAAGAGCGGCATCGGTTATGCCAAGGATCAGAAAGCCACGTTGCGTGGCTTGGGTTTCCGTCGCCTGAATCAGGTGGTGGAGCTGGAGGATACGCCGGCCGTTCGCGGCATGATCAACAAGGTGCGCCATCTGGTGCGCATCGAATCGTAAGGAGCGGGCGATGAAACTGAACGAACTGAAGCCGACTCCGGGGTCGCGCCGGGGGCGCAAGCGGCTGGGGTGCGGCGTGGGTTCCGGTCACGGCAAGACGTCCGGGCGCGGTCACAAGGGGCAGAAGTCCCGCTCGGGCGGCAGGATTGCGCGCGGTTTCGAGGGCGGGCAGATGCCGCTGATTCGTCGGGTGCCCAAGCGCGGGTTCACGCCGCGCGCGCGCACTGCATG
Source organism: uncultured Zetaproteobacteria bacterium (assembly GCA_964449205.1). GTDB lineage: Bacteria > Pseudomonadota > Zetaproteobacteria > Mariprofundales > Mariprofundaceae > JALVTX01. Next base: position 8,797 of record CAYVBG010000043.1, read on the forward strand.
GCAGGTGGTCAATGTCGGCCAGCTGGAGCGTTTTGAGGACGGCGCGCATGTGGACGCGGCGGCGCTGTATGAAGCCGGCCTGATCCGCAATGCCGTGGATCCGGTCAAACTGCTGGGGCAAGGCGATCTGGGCAAGAAGCTGGATATCGCCCTGGCCGCGGCCTCGGCGCAGGCGGCGAAGAAGGTGGAGGCGGCAGGCGGAAGCCTGAAGCTCACCCGCTCCTGACGGGCGAACGATGTTCGAACGCGCGGGGCAGTTGGCCGGCCTGACCGACATGGGCAAGATTCCCGAGCTGAAGAGCCGGATTCTCTTCACGCTCGGCATGCTCATCGTATATCGTGTTGGCGCCCATATTCCCGTGCCGGGCATCGATGCCCAGGTGCTGGCGGAAATCTTCAAGCAGGCCCAAGGCACGATGCTCGGCATGTTTGACATGTTCTCCGGCGGCGCGCTCAGCAGGCTGACCATCTTTGCCTTGGGCATCATGCCTTACATCTCGGCAGCCATCATTCTGCAACTGATGACCGTGGTCTCGCCCAAGCTGGAGCAGTTGAAAAAAGAAGGCGAGGCCGGGCGGCGCAAGATTACCCAGTACACCCGCTATGGCACGGTGGTGCTGGCGATCTTCCAGTCTGTCGGCATTGCCGTGGGCATGGAGTCGTTTTCGGTCAACGGCATGCCGGCGGTGGTGGAGCCGGGCTGGGCGTTTCGTTTGATGACCGTGCTGACGCTGACTTCCGGGACGGTGTTCCTGATGTGGGTGGGCGAGCAAATCACCGAGCGCGGCATCGGCAACGGCATTTCGCTTATCATCTTCTCCGGCATCGTGGCGGGGTTGCCGCGCGCCGTGGGCGGCACGCTGGAGCTTGCGCGGACCGGGGAATATTCCGCGTTCACGGTGCTGTTCCTGTTTGCCACCGCCATTGTCGTGACCGGCGTGGTGGTTTGGTTTGAACGGGCACAGCGGCGCATCCCGATCCAGTATGCCAAGCGGCAGGTGGGTAACCGGCTGTATGGCGGCAAGTCGTCCTTTTTGCCCTTGAAAATCAATACCGCCGGTGTGATTCCGCCCATTTTCGCTTCATCGCTGATCTTGTTGCCGGCGACCTTTGCCCAGTTCACGCGCCATGCCGAAGGCTTCGGTTGGCTGGGCGACGTGGCGGCGATGCTTTCGCCGGGCAACTGGTTGTATATGGTGTTGTTTTCGCTGCTTATCGTGTTCTTTTGTTTCTTTTACACCGCCATCGTGTTCGATCCAAAGGAAACAGCCGACCAGCTCAAGAAGCACGGTGGCTTCATCCCCGGCATCCGGCCGGAGCAGAAGACCGCGGAATACATTGATTCCGTGCTCACCCGCATTACCGTGGTGGGC
>CAYVBG010000044.1:0-9909 GCA_964449205.1 uncultured Zetaproteobacteria bacterium
TTCGACTATGCCATGCAGCCCAGGCCCGAAGGATTGGCGCAGGCGCTGACCATCGGGCGTGAATTTGTGGCCGGCGGGCCATGCTGCCTGATTCTGGGCGACAATATCTTCTATGGCCAGGGACTGGTCGGAAAACTGGAGGCAGCCGCGCGGCGCGAGCGGGGCGCGACGATGTTTTGCTATCAGGTGCGCGACCCCGAGCGCTACGGCGTGGCAGAGTTCGATACCGCCGGTCGTCCGGTGCGGATTGTCGAAAAGCCCCGGCGGCCGGCCAGCCGGTGGGCCGTGACGGGGCTGTATTTCTTCGATGGCGATGCGTCGGAGGTGGCGGCTGGCGTGCGCCCTTCGGCCCGTGGCGAACTGGAGATCACCGATGTGCTGAATGCCTATCTGGAGCGCGGGCTGTTGCGGGCGGAACGCTTGGGGCGCGGCGCCGCCTGGCTGGACACCGGCACGCACGAGGCGATGATGGACGCGGCGCGTTTCGTGGAGGTCATCGAGCGGCGGCAGGGACTGAAAATCGGCTGCCCGGAGGAGGTGGCCTGGCGCCGGGGCTGGATTGACGACGAGGCTCTGCTAGCGCTCGCTGCGGGACTGGACAAGAGCGGTTACGGCGCCTATCTGCGCGGCGTGCTGGAGACCGGGCGGTGAGCCACGCGCCGCGGCAGGTGCTGGTGACCGGCAGCGCCGGTTTCATTGGCAGCAATTTCGTGCGCCATATGTTGACCGCCGACCCGAATGTGCGGGTGGTGACGCTGGATGCGCTGACCTACGCCGGATCGCTGGACAACCTGACCTGTTTGCCGGATGAGACGCGACACGTGTTCGTGCGTGGGGATATTTGCGATCGGGTGCGGGTGGCGCGGCTGTTGCGCGAACACGACATCGACACCATCGTGCATTTCGCGGCCGAAAGCCATGTGGACAACTCCATCGCGGGCCCGGAGGCCTTCGTGCGCACGAATGTGCAAGGCACGTTCGCGTTGCTGGAGGCCGCGCGCGAGGTTTGGATGGCGGACGGTTGCGATGCTTCCCGCCGCCGTTTCCACCATGTCTCGACCGATGAGGTGTATGGCTCGCTGGGCCCCGACGATCCGCCGTTCACCGAGACCACCCCCTACGCGCCGAACTCGCCCTATTCGGCCACCAAGGCCGCTTCGGATCATCTGGCGCGCGCATGGTTTCGCACCTATGGATTGCCGGTGACCATCAGCAATTGCTCGAACAACTACGGGCCACATCAGCATCGGGAAAAGCTCATTCCCACCGTGATTCGCGCCTGTCTGGAGGGGCGGCCCGTTCCGGTTTACGGGGATGGCTCGAATATCCGCGACTGGCTCTATGTGGATGATCATTGCCGGGGCGTGGAAGCGGTGCTGCGCCACGGTCGCCCGGGTGAAACCTACAATATCGGCGGCGACAATGAACAGGCGAACCTGGACGTCGTTCGGATCGTGTGCCGGTTGATGGACGAGCTGCGCCCGGTGGGTGCGCCGCATGATCGCCTCATTCGCTTCGTGACGGACCGGCCGGGCCACGACTGGCGTTATGCGATCGACGCCCGCAAGATGCGGGAGACGCTGGGATGGAAGCCGGCGGAGACGTTCGAGAGCGGCATGCGCAAGACGGTGGAATGGTATCTCGCGCATTGGACGGAGCCGGAGGGCGCATGACATTCCGGCGGCTGGCCGGATGGCGCCGTTGGCTGGCGCTTGTCCACGATGCGCTGTGGGTGCCGCTGGCGTTGCTTGCAGCCTACTGGGTGCGGTTCAATCTGAACGCGCCGCCGGAGGCCTATCGTTCGGGGATGTTGGCGTTGATGGCGTTGGCGCTGCCGGTGCAGGTGGCGGTGTTTTACGCCTTTGGGCTGTATCGCGGGATCTGGCGTTTTGCGTCCGTGCCCGATCTGGTGCGCATCATCAAGAGTGTGCTGGTTGGCGCCGGGCTGACCTTCACGCTGGCGTTTCTGGCGCAGCGGCTGGAGGGCGTGCCGCGTTCGGTGCTGCTGCTTTATCCAATGCTGCTGGGTTTGGGGTTGGCGGGGCCGAGACTGGTGTATCGCTGGTGGAAGGATCGCGGTTTGCGCCTGTCCGACCACCGTTCTCGCGCGCTTGTCATTGGCGCCGGGCGTGCGGGCGAGCTCTTGCTGCGCGATCTGCTCAAGAACCGGAGCTATCGCCCGGTCGGCGTGCTGGATGACGATGCCGCGCGTCACGGCATGGAGATTCATGGCGTGCGCGTGTTGGGGCCGCTGGATGAATTGGAACGCCGGGCGGACGAGATGGCCGTGGATGTGGTGCTGCTGGCCATGCCCGCCGCGCCTCGATCGGTGATTCGCCGGGTGGTGGATGCCTGCCAGCGGCTCGGTGTCACGTGCCGGACGCTGCCGTCGTTGACCGAGCTGGCCGACGGACGGGTGGAAGTGGCGCGACTGCGCGAGATTTCCATCGAGGACTTGCTCGGGCGCGAGCCGGTGGCGCTGGACATGGATGGCATTGCCGCATTGATCGAGGGCCGGTGCGTGCTGGTGACCGGAGCCGGCGGCTCCATTGGCGCTGAGCTGTGCCGACAGATCGGGCGGTTGAAGCCGGCACGGCTGGTGATGGTCGATCATGGCGAATTCAATCTCTATCGCATCGAGCAGGAAATGCGCGGGCGATTGGGCGAGACATGCGCGCCGTTGCTGGGCGATGTGCGTGATATGGAGCGCATGCGTTGGGTGTTCGAACATTTCCGGCCGGACATCGTGTTTCATGCCGCGGCCTACAAGCATGTGCCGCTGGTGGAGGAAAACCCGGCCGAGGGGGCGAAGACCAATGTGTTCGGCACCCGCGTGGTGGCCGATCTGGCGGTCGAGGCCGGAGCGCGCGTCTTCGTGCTGGTCAGCACGGACAAGGCCGTGAATCCGGCCAATGTGATGGGCGCGACCAAGCGGGTGGCCGAGATCTACTGCCAGAATCTCGATGCGCGCGCACCGCGCACGGCCTTCATCACCACGCGCTTTGGCAATGTGCTGGGATCGGCCGGGTCGGTCGTGCCAAAGTTCCGCGAACAGATCGCGGCGGGCGGTCCGGTGACGGTCACGCATCCGGAGATGACGCGCTACTTCATGACCATCCCCGAGGCGGTGAGCCTGATTCTCCAGGCTGGCGCGATGGGCAAGGGCGGCGAAATCTTCGTGCTGGACATGGGAGATCCGGTGAGAATCGTGGACCTGGCGCGCCAGATGATTCGCCTGTCGGGGCTGGAGCCGGAGGTGGACATCGCCATTGAGTTCACCGGCCTGCGACCGGGCGAGAAACTGTATGAGGAGTTGTTCCACGAAGCCGAGCAACTGCGCGGCACGGCGCATCCGAAACTGCTGTTGGCGGGCTCGCGCCGCGTGCCCTGGAGCGAGTTGAACGACAGGCTCGCCGACCTGGCCGAGGCCTGCGCCCGGCGCGACGTGGACATGGTGCGCGAGGCGCTCCATCGGTTGGCGCCGGAGTTCCCGGTTGCGTCCTCGCCCGGCGTCGCGCGGACGGAGCCGTCGGGCGCCGGCGCGGCCATTCACTGATGTCCGGAAGACGCGGCCTTCGTTGAACGATTCGTCGTGCCTGATCGATGTGGCGGTGCATGCGCCGCTGCGCCATGCCTTCACCTATCAGTGGCCGACCGCGTGGGGCGAGCCCCGGCCCGGCATGCGGGTGTGTGTGCCTTTGGGACGGGGGCGGCGACTGGGGCTGGTGCTGGGCCGTGCCGCCGCGCCACCCGGGGGCGAGTGCAAGCGGGTGCTGGATGCGGTGGATGACGCGCCGTTGTTTGACGCGGCCCGCATGCGGTGGCTGGAGCGTGCCAGACGCTACTGGCTGGCCGCGCCAGGCGAATGGGCCGAAACCGCCACGGCCTGGGCGGCCGAGGATGCCCGGCTTTGGGAGGTGCGCGATCGCGCGGCGCTGGAGGCGGGCGATGCGTTGCTGGCCGGCGCCTTTGGCAGGCGGTCGCGCCTGATGACCAGGACGCTGGCGCGCAAGCTGCCGGCAGCCGGCTTCTTTCGCCGTCTTCGCCGCGCCGCTGGCGATGGCTGGATTGCGCCGGTGGTTCCCGGGTTGCCGCCCGTGCCGGCGGGCGGAGTGATCGAGAGGCGGCCCGGGCGGTTGACGGCGGCGCAGCGGCAATGCCTTGCGGCGGTGGAAGCGACCGAAGGATTTGCGCCGTTTCTGCTGTTTGGCCGCACGGGTTCGGGCAAGACCGAGGTGTATCTGCGCGCCGCCGAGCGGTGCGTGGCCAATGGCGGACAGGTGTTGATTCTGATTCCGGAAATCGGGCTTTCGCCGCAATGGCTGTCGCGGCTGGCGGGGCGCTTTGAACGCGTGGCGGTCTGGCATTCGGGCCTGTCCGACGGCGAGCGGCTGGCCGTGCGCGCGCGCCTGGACGCGCTGGACGTGCTCATCGGCGCCCGCTCGGCGCTGTTTCCGCCCCTGCCCCGGCTGGCGATGATCGTGGTGGACGAGGAGCACGATCCGTCCTTCAAGCAGCAGGACGGCATGGCCTACCACGCCCGGGACATGGCGTTGCTGCTCGGTCAGGAGTTGGACATTCCCGTGGTGTTGGGCAGCGCCACGCCCAGTCTGGAGAGTTGGCGGTTGGTGCGCGAGGGGCGCTGCCGGCTGCTCTCCCTGCCCGAGCGCATCGCGCCGCATCCCGATCCGGCCATTGAGGTGGTGGACATGCGCGGTCGGGATGACGTGATTTCCACGCCGTTGAAACAGGCGCTGCAAGACACGAAACGCGCCGGCCGGCAGGCGATGCTCTATTTGAACCGGCGAGGCTATGCACCGGCCTTGATGTGCGCCGCCTGCGGCGATGCGCCGGAATGCCCGGCTTGCGCCATTCGGCTCACCTTGCATCGCCGGCGAAGGCAGTTGCGGTGCCATGTCTGCGGTTTTGCGCGGCCGGCGCCCGTGGCATGCGAGGCATGCGGCGAGGAGGCGTTGCTGCCGCTGGGCGAGGGCACCGAACGCGTCGTGGAAGAGCTGGCGGCGTTGCTTCCGGAGCTGCGAATTGCGCGGCTGGATCGCGACACGGCCTCCAGCTTCGGCCGGATGATGCGGGTGTTGGATGATTTTGCCGCCGGGCGGGTGGATTGCCTGGTGGGCACGCAGATGCTGGTCAAGGGGCATCATTTTCCGAATGTCACGCTGGTGGGGATCGTCAATGCCGATTTGGGGCTGGGCTTGCCGGATTTCCGCGCCGGCGAACGCTGGTGGCAGCAGATCACGCAGGTGATCGGTCGCACCGGCCGCGGCGGCGAGCCGGGGCGCATCGTGGTGCAAACCCGCAATCCCGAAAGCGAGTGGCTGGCGCGCGTGGGCGATGCCAGGGCAAAAGACACGCTGGATGCGGAACTGGCCCTGCGCGAGGCCCTGGATTTTCCGCCGTTCGCGCGGTGGGTGCGCATCGTGTGTTCCGCCGGTCGCATGGAACGGGCCATGCGCGCCGCGCGGTCGCTGCACGGCGAATTGGCGCGCCACCTGCCCGAAGGGGTGCGTTGCATGACGCCCGCGCCCTGCGCCATCGAGCGGCTGGCGTCCCGCTGGCGGGTCGAGATGGTGCTGCGCGATGCCGGACGACGTCATTTGCCGTGGGCGCTGGCGCCGTTGCTGGCGCGATTCCGGCCTCCGCCCGGGGTGCGGGTGCGCGTGGACGTGGATCCGATGGACATGATGTGAGCGGCCCCGGCCCGGGCATCATCGAGCCCATGGCCGGGGCAGGTGCCAGCACGGGCGCGGGAAGGTAGGATCGCCGCATGGCTGTCCGCGAGATTCTGACTTACCCCGATCCGCGCTTGCGCGAGCGCGCGGCGCCGGTGGCTGATCCGACCGCGTCGGAGATTCGGGCGTTGGTGCGCGACCTGGCCGATACGATGTACGACGCGCCCGGCGTGGGACTCGCGGCCACGCAGATCGGCGTGAACCTGCGCGTGGCGGTGACGGACACGCAATGGCGGGAGGAAGGCGCTGAACGGGATTTGCGCGTGTGGATCAATCCGGAGATTCTGCATCGCACGGGCGAGGCAGAGTTCGAGGAGGGGTGCCTGTCGGTTCCCGGCGTGTATGAGAAGGTGAAACGGGCGGCACATATCGCCTTGCGCTGGCAGGACGAGGAGGGCGCGGTGCATACGGCGGAGTTCGATGATTTTCAGGCCGTGGCCCTGCAACACGAGTTCGATCATCTGGATGGCGTGCTGTTCATCGACCGGCTTCCGCCGGTGAAACGCAAACTGCTGAAGAAGCGGCTGCAAAAACAGAAAAAACAGCGGGAACGCCTCTGATGGCCGGGCCGATGCGGGTGGTGTTCGCGGGCACGCCGGCTTTTGCCGTGCCTTGCCTGAAAGCCCTGCTGGCCATGCCGGAGGTGGATGTGGTCGGCGTTGTTTCCCAACCGGACAGGCGGGCCGGACGCGGCATGCGGCTGACGCCTTCACCGGTCAAACAGGCGGCGCGGGCGGCGGGGTTGGAGGTGCTGACGCCCGAGCGTCTGCGTGGCGACGATGCGGCGCTGGAATGGCTGCGCGGCAAGTCGCCGGACATGTTGGTCGTGGTCGCGTTTGGCATGCTCCTGCCCGTGGCGTGGCTGGATGCGCCGTGCATTGCGCCGGTGAATGTGCATGCCTCGCTGTTGCCGCGCTGGCGCGGGGCCGCGCCGATTGAGCGGGCGCTGCTGGCCGGCGATGCCGAGACGGGGGTGTCCATCATGCATATGGAACAGGGGCTGGATACCGGCGGGGTGTATGCCCGACGATCGCTGCCGATCGGGCCGGACGCCACCGGTCAGTCCTTGCGCGAGGCGCTGGCCCGGCTGGGGGCGGAGCTGCTGGCCAGCACCTTGCCGCGCATCGCGGCGGGTGAACTCCGACCGCAAGCGCAGGATGACGCCTTGGCCACCTATGCGGCCCGGATCGCCAACGACGAGCGGGTGATCGACTGGAACGGGTCGGCTGCCCGGGTGGACAGGGTGGTGCGTTGTTTCGCGCCCCGGCCCGGCGCAAGGACAAAGCTGAGCGGTCACTGGCTGAAGGTGCTGCGGGGCCGGCCGCTGGATGCGCCACCGGTGGCGGCGCCCGGTTCGATTCATGTCGAGGGCGACCGGTTGTTGGCGGACTGCGGCGAAGGTCGCTACGAACTGCTGGAAGTGCAGCCGGAGGGCAAACAGGCCATGCGCGCGGCGGATTTCCTGCGTGGCCGGGGACCGGGGAACGCACGCCGGTTCGGCGACTGAATCTGCCGGCACGCCTGCCGGGGACGGTGTTGCCGCCCGTGGCTTCAGCCGTGCAGGCGGGTGAAGATGCGTTCGGCCAGTTCGTCGGAAATGCCGTGGATGGCGCGGAGCTGCTCGCGGCTGGCCTTTTTCACGCCCTCGATGCCGCCGAAATGGCGCAGGAGCGCGGTGCGGCGGGCCGGGCCGATGCCGGGGATGTCGTCCAGCTTCGAGCGCAGCGCGCTGTGTTTCCGCCTCTTGCGCAGGTAGCTGCCGGCGAATCGGTGCGCTTCGTCGCGCACGCGGGCGATCAGCCGCATGCCGGGATGGTCGGGGCCGGGGCGGAGCGGCTGCATCGTCCAGGCCGGCCACAGGGTTTCATGGCCGAAGCGGCGGCTCTTGCCCTTGGCGACGGCGACCAGCCGCATGCTCTCCAGCCCGTGCGCGCGGGCGCGATCCACGGCTTCGGCCAACTGCCCCTTGCCGCCGTCGATCAGCATCACATCCGGGCGGGGTGATTCGCCTGCGGCAATCGCGCGGAAGAAACGATCCAGCACCAAGCGCATCGCGGCGAAATCGTCGCCCGCCGGGGCGTCGTCCAGCCGGTAGCGGCGGTAGTGCTCCTTGTCCGGCCCGTTCGCATCGGCATGGACGATGGCGGCGACCATCTGCCGCCCGCCCAGGTGGGCGTTGTCCACCGCTGCGATGCGCTCGGGCGCATCGGGCAGGCCGAGCAGCTCGGCCAGCGCCGCCAGCGCCGGGCGTTGATCGCCCTCGCCGCGCCCGGCCAGGTTTTGCTCGCCGCTCTTGCGCACCTCGTGCAGCCAGTCGCGCAGCGGCCCGCGCTGCGGCTGGCGCACCTCGACCTTGCGCCCGGCCAGCATGCGCATCAGCCGGGCCAGTTCATGGATATCGGCATCGGCGGCATCCACCAGCAGCATGGACGGCGCATGCTCGCGGGCGTAGCGCTCGACCAGCAGCGCCTGAAGGATTTCCTGATCGGCGGCGTCGGCAGCCTGGGCGAGGCGCACCAGATGCGAACCCAGATCGCGCCCGGCGCGGCGCGCGCCCACGCAGCAGGCTGCGCGCTCTCCATGCCGGATCAGTGCGATGGCGTCCGCGTCGTCCGGCAGCGCGGATTCGCCGTGCGCCAGCATGCCGCGCAGCATGCGGATACGGTCGCGCAGGCGGGCGGCGGCTTCGAAATCCAGCCGCTCGGCGGCCTCGGTCATCTCCCGCTGCCAGCGCGCCAGCAGGCGCTGATCCTCGCCGCGCAGGAAGGCGCGCGCCTGTTGCACCTGTTCGGCGTATTCCTCCGGGCCGACCAGGCCGCAGCAAGGGGCGGTGCAGCGACCGATCTGGTGTTGCAGGCAGGGGCGGGTGCGATTGCGGAAGCTTGCATCCGTGCAGTCGCGCAGGCGGAAGATCTTTTGCATCAGCTCGATGGTGGCATGCACCGCGCCGGCGTTCGGGAACGGGCCATACAGGCTGCCGGCCACCTCGCGCTTGCCGCGATACAGCCGCAGGCGCGGGAAATCGCCCTCGGTGAGCAGGATGTAAGGGTAGGATTTCGCATCCTTGAGCAGCACATTGTAGCGCGGCTTGAGCTGCTTGATGAGATTGTGCTCCAGAATCAGCGCGTCGGCCTCGGAGGCGGTGAGGGTGAACTCGATATCGCGCACCTGCATCGCCATCGACTGAATGCGCGGCGAATCCGGCCGGCGCTGGAAATAGCTGGAGACGCGCCGCCGCAGATTGCGCGCCTTGCCGACATACAGCACCTTGCGGGCGACATCGAGCATCCGGTAGACGCCCGGCTCGGCGGGCAGGCGGGCGAGATCAGTCGGCGGATTGATCCACATGCCCGGATGCTTGCGCGTGGGTGTGGTTGCCGCAATACGCGCCGGAGGCATGAGGGCATGGGGGTTGCAATGGGCAGGTCGCGCACACCGGACGGGCCCGGCAATGATGCTTGGCATGCGCAACGATAAGCGCATGGTATTCGCGGAACAGCGGCAGGCTGTGCGGCAGGCGGTCGTGGAAATAGCGCTGGGTTTCCTCGTAGCCGATGTGTTCCGGCAGCAGGCCCAGGCGATGGAAGATGCGGCGGGTGTAGGCGTCCACGACAAAAATCGGCTTGTCCAGCGCATACAGCAGGATGGAATCCGCGGTCTCGGGCCCGATGCCGGTGAGCGCCAGCAGGCGACGGCGCAGGATGCTGGCCGGCATGCGCCGCAATCGCGGGATACCTCCCGCCTCGAAGCAGAATCGCCCCAGTGTCTGCAAATAGCGTGATTTCTGGCGAAAGAAACCTGCCGGACGGATATGCTCGGCCAGCTGTTCCGCGTTGCAGGTGGCGATGCGCTCCGCGTTGAGCAGGTTTGCGCGCTTCAGGCGCTCGATGGCTTTCTCGACGTTGTTCCAGCGGGTGTTTTGGGTCAGGATCGCGCCGACCATGATTTCGAAGGGCGTATCCGCCGGCCACCAGCCCTGAGGCCCGTGGGTCGCCAGCATCCGGCGGTAAATGCCCATCAATCCCTGCGCGCGCTGTTCCGGCATGATGCCATCCATCCTCTCCCGAAACCGGCAATGATACCGGATGCTGCCCGAACAACAAAGTGTTTTGTCAGGTGGCGGGTGCGCTCGGAGGATGTGTTGACGCTCCAAGAT
>CAYVBG010000045.1:0-9652 GCA_964449205.1 uncultured Zetaproteobacteria bacterium
CATGACCGTTCGCACCCGTTTCGCGCCGTCGCCCACCGGCATGCTGCATATCGGCGGCGCGCGCACCGCGCTGTTTTCGTGGCTGCATGCGCGCCATCACGGCGGGCAGTTCCTGCTGCGCATCGAAGACACCGACCGCGAGCGATCCACCGACGAAGCCACGCAGGTGATTCTGGACGGCCTCGCGTGGCTGGGGCTGGAGCCGGACGAGTCGCCGGTGTTTCAGGCCGCGCGCCAGGCCGAGCATCTGCGGGCGGTGGAGGACTTGCTCGATCGTGGATTGGCCTACCGCTGCTGGTGCACGAAGGAGGAATTGGACGCGATGCGCGAGGCGCAGCGGGCGTCGGGCCGGAAGCCAATGTATGACGGCCGCTGCCGGCATCGCGCCGATCAGCCGTTGGATCGGCCGCATGTGGTGCGCTTCCGCTCGCCGGATACGGGGCGGACGGTGGTGCATGACCGGGTGCTGGGCGAGGTCGTGTTCGACAACGCGGAGCTGGACGATCTGATCCTGCTGCGCTCGGACGGCACGCCAACCTACAACCTCGCGGTGGTCGTGGACGACGCGGCGATGGGCATCACGCATGTGATCCGCGGCGCCGATCACCTGAACAACACGCCGCGCCAGATCCAGCTCTACGAGGCGCTGGGCCTGCCTGTGCCGGAGTTTGCGCATATTCCGCTGATTCACGGGCCGGACGGCGCGAAGATGAGCAAGCGGCACGGGGCGGTCGCCGTCACCGAATACCGCGAGGCGGGCTATTTGCCCGATGCATTGGTCAACTATCTGGCCCGGCTGGGTTGGTCGCATGGCGACGAGGAGGTGTTCAGCCGCGAGCGGTTGATCGCGCTGTTCGATGTGCGCGATGTCGGCAAGACGGCGGCGCGCTTCGACCAGCAAAAGCTGGACTGGCTGAACGCATACTATATCCGCCAGGCCGATCCGGCGTCGCTGGCGGAGCAGGTGCGGCGTTTTCTGGATGCGGATACAGGGGGCGGCCCGGATCTCGCGGCGGTCGTCGCTGCGCTCCAGGAACGCTCGCGCACATTGGTGGACATCGCCAACGGCGCGCGGTTCTTCTATATCCGGCCGGAATCGTATGACGAAAAGGCCGTGCGCAAGAACTTCAGGGACGCCACCTGGCCGCTGTTGGATGCGTTCGTGGCCGGGGCGGAACAGCTGGAGGAATGGACGGCGGAATCCATCCACGCGCTCATCGCGCAAGTGTGCGAGGCGGCGGATGTGAAGATGGGCAAGCTGGCGCAGCCGATTCGCATTCTGGTGTCCGGCGGGCCGGTCTCGCCGCCGATCGATGTCACCCTGGCCCTGCTGGGCAGGGAGGAGGCGCTGGCACGCATTCGGGAGGGCGCGGCAAGGCTTGCGCCCGACACCTGATCAATCGCCGATATCCACCTGCACCATGCCGTCTTTCACACGTACGGGAAAGGTTTCGATGTCCTCGTAGGCTGGCGGCGTCAGCGCCCGGCCATCGCGGATGCAAAACCGCGCCCCATGACGGGGGCAGACGATCTGGTCGCCATCCAGTTCGCCGCTGGCCAGTTCGCCGCCGTCGTGCGTGCAGACATCCTCGATGGCGTGGAGCGACCCACCCAGATTGAACACCGCAATGGGGCCGATTTCGGTCACGATCACCTTGCGCATGCCGGATTCGAGTTCGCCTTCGGCGCATACATTCACCCATTCCGCCATCATCCACCTCTCCTGCGTCTGCTCAAAACAAACCCAGCTGCAAGCGCGCCGCCTCGCTCATCATCGAGCGATCCCAGGGAGGATCGAACACCAGCTCCACATCGACTTCGCGCACGCCGTTCAGCGCCAGCAGTTTCGCGCGCACATCCTCGACCAGCACCGGCCCCATGCCGCAACCGGGCGCGGTCAAGGTCATCGCCACATGCACCCGACTCCCGCCACCCTCCACCGGCGTGATATCCACATGATAGATCAACCCCAGCTCGACGATATTGACCGGGATCTCCGGATCGTAACAGGTGGACAGCGCATCCCAGACCGCTTGCTCATCCACTTCGCCGGCCGCGCCACTGCAAACATCGGCCGCAGCGCCGGATTGGGCCGACGCATCAAAGCCCAGCGCGTCGGCGTCTTTCGCGTCGATGCGCGCCAGATTGCCATGAATATTGACTGTATAACTGCCGCCCAGCGCCTGGGTGATGGTCACATCGCTGCCCTGCGGAATGGTGACGCGCGTCCCCACAGGGATCAGCGTCGCGTCGCAATCGCGCAATACGCGCCGTGTTTCTCCCACATGCTGTCCGGAACCGCTCACGCCGCTACTCCGTGCTGGCCGACCGGCGGCCTTCCAGCGCCGCATGCATGGCATGCCAGCACAACGTGGCGCATTTGATGCGTGACGGAAATTCACGCACACCGCCCAGCACGGCCAGCTTGCCCAGCCCTTCGTCCGCTGCCGGGGCATCCGGCGCGCCAGTCACCATATCGTGAAAATGGCCAAACAGCCGCTCGGCTTCGTCGATCGTGCGCCCTTTCAATTGTTCGGTCATCAGCGAGGCCGAAGCGGTGGAAATGGCGCAACCCGATCCCTCAAAACTGACATCCTCGATGCGCCCGCCATCATCCACCTTCAGATACAACGTCAACCGATCGCCGCACAGCGGATTGAAGCCTTCCGCCCGGTGCGTGGCGTCGGGCATGGCGCGGAAATTGCGCGGATGTTTGTTGTGATCGACGATGACCTGCTGATACAAATCCCTCAAATCGAACATCACGCAAACATCTCCCGCGCCTTTTCCAGCGCCGCGAACAGCGCGTCCACCTCTTCCAACGTGTTGTAGGCCGCAAACGACGCCCGTGCCGTGGCCGGCACGCCGAAGAAGTCCATGACCGGCATCGCGCAATGGTGGCCGGCGCGGATGGCCACCCCCTCGCCGTCGAGGATGGTCCCCAGATCGTGCGGATGCACGTCGTCCAACGTGAAAGACAGAATGCTGGCCTTGTGCTCCGCCTCGCCGATGATGGTCAGGCCGGGGAAGTCCCGCGCCCGTTCGGTGGCGTATGCCAGCAATCGCCGTTCGTGAGCGGCGATGCGCGCCACGCCTGTCGCCATCAGCCAATCCACCGCCCGGCCAAACCCGATGGCGCCGGCGATGTTCGGCGTGCCGGCCTCGAAACGGTAGGGCAATTCGTTGTAACGCGTTTCCTCGAAGGTGACCATCGAAATCATGTCGCCGCCGCCCTGCCACGGAGGCATGCGCTCAAGAATGCTCTCCCTGACCCAGAGCGCGCCGATGCCCGTGGGTCCATACATCTTGTGTGCGCTCATGGCGTAGAAATCGGCGCCCAGCCGGTGCACGTCCACATCCAGATGCGCGGCGGCCTGTGCGCCGTCCACCAGCGCCTTCGCGCCAGCGGCGTGTGCCAGCCGGATCATTTCCTCCACGGGATTGATGGTGCCCAATGCGTTGGACAAATGCGACACCGCCACCAGCTTCGTTCGTGACGAAAGCAGGCGGGCGAACGCCTCCATATCCACCTCGCCGCGCCGATTGATGGGCGCAACCACCAGCCGCGCGCCAACGGCATCGCGCAGCATCTGCCAAGGCACAATATTGGAATGATGCTCCAGCCCGGTGATCAGGATTTCATCGCCCTCGCGCACATTCGCTCGCCCCCATGAGGCGGCGACCAGATTAATGGCCTCGGTCGTGCCCCGTACGAAGATGATTTCCCGTGCGCTCTCCGCGCCGATGAAGGCGCGCAGCTTCTCGCGCGCCCCCTCGTAGGCGGCGGTGGCGCGCTCGGAGAGCGCGTGCACGCCCCGATGCACGTTGGCGTTGTCGTGCAGGTAGAAATCCCGCACCGCATCAATCACCGCCAGCGGTTTCTGGGTGGTGGCCGCATTGTCCAGATATGCCAGCGGACGGCCTCGCACACACTGATCCAGCACCGGAAACGCGGCGCGGACGGCATGCGCGTCCAGCGGAATCGCCCGCTCCCTGTTCATCGCCATGTCGCTCACAGCATCTCCTCCAGCGCGGCGCCGCCCGGCAACCGCGACAGCACGGCCCGCTCCAGATGCCGGCGCACTTCGACGCTTTCCAGCCGGGAGAGTACATCCTCGGCGAAAGCAAACGTCAGCACGTTGCGCGCCATGTCCTCGTCGAGCCCGCGACTGCGCAAATAAAACAACTGCGTGGCATCCAGCTGCCCCACCGTCGCCCCGTGCGAGCATTGCACCTCATCGGCGTAGATTTCCAGCTCCGGCTTGGTATCCACCTCGGCATGCCGCGACAGCAGCAGGTTCGCATTGTGCTGCGAGGCATCGGTGCCATCCGCGCCGGCATGCACAACCACCTTGCCATTGAACACGGCGTGCCCGCGTCCCGCAATCAACCCCCTGTAGCGCTCGCGGCTCTCGCAGTTGGGGCTTTCGTGCGCCACATGGGTATGATGATCGACGTGCGCGCGGCCGTCGGCCAGATACAGCCCGTTCAGTTCCGCCGTGGCCCGCTCGCCCAGCAGACGGCTGACAATCTCCACGCGCGCTAGGGCGCCGCCCAATGCCAGCGAAGCAGAACGCAGGCGGCTGCCTGCCTGTTGCTCCACCTCCAGCCGACCGACATGAAACTGCCGCGCGCCTTCCATCAGCAGTCGCTCGTGTGTCAACGACGACCCCTCGTCCAGATGCACCCGGGTCAAGGGATGGCTCAATCCCGGCGATGTTTCGACCGCGCCGGTGAAATGCTCGATCACGTGCGCGCGCGCTCCGCGCCCCAGCCGCACCCGATGCCGCACATGCACGGCGCCACCTCCGGTCATCACATGCAGCAGATACAATGGTGCATCCAGCCGCGCATCCGGCTCGATATCCAGGCACAAACCCGATCTCGCCAACGCCGCGTTCAGCGGCGCAAAGGCGCTGGCCAACGGCGCGCCCATGTCCCAGCGCAGCAATCCGGCCGCCGCATCGCCGCCCTCGGCCAGCATCCCGGCCATCGGTGTTGCGCGCACACCCTCGGGCACACGCTCCGGCATGGCGACAAGCCGGCCGTTCACAAACACGAAACAGCCGTCCTCCAGCCCCGCAACAGCCAGTGGCCGCCAGTCCTCCGCCTCGACCGCGGCCGGCTGGGGCGCGGGCGTCCACCAGGATTCGCCCAACACAGCCACGATTCGGGCCGGATCGGTGTATTTCCAGTCTTCGTCGCGCGTGGTCGGCAGCCCCCGCGAAACGAACTCGCGCCACGCCGCCTCGCGCAACGCCTCGATGACGGACGTGCCGGCGCGGTGCGTTCCGGCCCGACTCATCGAGCCTCCGCCAGCAGCCAATCGTAGCCGCGAGCCTCCAGTTCCAGCGCCAGTGATTTGTCACCGCTGCGGATGATGCGTCCATCGGCCAGCACATGCACCGCATCCGGCTCAATATAGTCCAGCAATCGCTGGTAATGGGTGATGAGCAGCATGGCGCGCTCCGGCGAGCGCAGCTTGTTCACGCCGCCGGCCACCACCCGCAGCGCGTCGATGTCCAGGCCGGAATCGGTTTCGTCGAGAATGGCCAGTTTTGGCTCCAGCACGGCCATCTGGAAGATTTCATTGCGTTTTTTCTCGCCGCCGGAAAAGCCTTCGTTCACGCCGCGGGCCAGCAGCGATTCACCCATTTCCACCAGCTTCATCTTTTCCCGGACGATGCCCATGAAATCCATCGCGTCCAATTCCGGCAAACCGCGGTGTCGCCGGGCCGCGTTCAGGCCCGCGCGCAACATGTGGATGTTGTTCACACCCGGAATCTCGACCGGATACTGGAACGCCAGAAACACACCCTCCCAGGCGCGTTCCTCGGGGCTCAGGGCGAGCAGATCCTTGCCGTCGAAGAGGACGCGACCCTCCGCCACCTCATAGCCCGGCTTGCCGGCCAGCACATTGGACAATGTGCTCTTGCCCGATCCGTTCGGCCCCATGATGGCGTGCACCTCACCGGCCTTCACGTCCAGATTCAGCCCCTTGAGGATTTCCTTGCCGTCCACGCGGACGTGCAGGTTTTCGATTTTCAGCATCGTGTCATCCTTGTCTGTGATTCAGCCGACCGCGCCCTCAAGGCTCACCGACAACAACTTGCCGGCCTCGACCGCAAACTCCATCGGCAGCTCGGCGAACACCTCCTTGCAGAAGCCGCCGACGATCATGCTCACCGCATCCTCCTCGGACAATCCGCGCTGACGGCAATAGAACAACTGCTCCTCGCTGATGCGCGACGTCGTCGCCTCATGCTCCACCTGCGCCGTCGGATTCTTCACCTCGATGTAGGGAAACGTGTGCGCGCCGCAATGCTTGCCCAGCAGCAATGAATCGCATTGCGAATGATTGCGCGCGCCGTACGCTCCCTTGAGCATTTTCACCAACCCACGGTAAGACTGCTGGCCGTGGCCGGCCGAAATGCCCTTGGAGACAATGGTGCTCTTGGTATTGCGCCCCACATGCACCATCTTCGTGCCGGTATCGGCCTGCTGGCGATGGTTGGTCAGCGCCACCGAATAGAACTCGCCCACCGATCCGTCGCCCTTGAGCACGCAGCTCGGATATTTCCAGGTGATGGCGCTGCCGGTTTCCACCTGCGTCCATGAAATGCGCGAGCGCGCACCGCGGCACTCACCGCGCTTGGTCACGAAGTTGTAGATGCCGCCCACACCGTTCTCGTCACCCGGATACCAGTTCTGCACGGTCGAGTATTTGATGTGTGCATCCTCCAGCGCCACCAGTTCCACCACCGCCGCGTGCAACTGGTTCTCATCGCGCATCGGCGCCGTGCAGCCTTCCAGATAGCTCACATAACTGCCTGCCTCGGCGATGATCAACGTGCGCTCGAACTGGCCGGTGTTGGCCGCGTTGATGCGGAAATAGGTCGAAAGCTCCATCGGGCAGCGCACGCCTTTCGGCACATACACAAAGGAGCCATCCGAAAACACGGCCGAGTTCAGCGCCGCAAAGAAATTGTCCGTCGTCGGGACCACGCTGCCCAGATATTGCCGCACCAGCTCCGGATGCTTCTCGATGGCCTCGGAAATCGGGCAGAAAATCACTCCCGCCTCGGCCAGTTTCTCCCGAAAGGTCGTCGCCACGGACACGGAGTCGAACACCGCGTCCACCGCCACCCCGGCCAGCATCTCCTGCTCGTGCAGCGGAATCCCGAGCTTCTCGTAGGTCTCCAGCAGCCTGGGGTCCACCTCGTCGAGGCTTTTCGGGGCATCGCTCTTCGATTTCGGGGCGGAATAATAGGAAATCGCCTGATAATCAATCGGTTCATATCGCACATGCGCCCAATGCGGCTCGCTCATTGTCTGCCAGTGGCGAAACGCCTCCAGCCGCCATTCGGTCATCCATTCCGGCTCATGTTTCTTGGACGAAATCAGCCGAATCACATCCTCGCTGAGCCCCGGCGGCGCGGTGTCCGATTCGATGTCGGTCACAAAACCGGCCTCGTAATCGTGCCGCAGCAGGGATTCGACCTGACTCTGCTTGCCCATGTCAGCGGCCTCCCCGAGCCAACGCCCGCACCGGAACCGTCGCTTCCGAGAGCGCACCTCCGGCGTCGCGGCGCGGCCCGTCTCCGGCATCCATGCGCAATCGCGGCGCAAAATCCGGCCGGAGCATGTCCGCCAGGCTGATGCCGTCCAGCGCCTGACGCACCGCATGGTTGATGGCGAGCCAGTTGCCCCGGATGGCGCAGTGCGCCTCCTGTTCGCAATGGCCTTCGTCCAGATTGCACTCGGTCAGGGCGATGGGCCCCTCCAGCGCCACGATGATATCGCGCACGGAAATCGCCGCCGCCGGCCGCGCCAACCGGTAACCGCCGGCCGCGCCGCGAACCGACGCCAGCAGCCGGCGCCGCAGCAGCATCTGGAGAATCTTGCTGACCGTAGGCAGCGGCAGATGCGCCTGCGCGGCCAGATCCACCGCGTTCAGCAGCCGCCCTTCATGGCGGGCCAGCTCGGCCATCAGCACCATGCCATAATCCGTCAATCGGGTGATTCGAAACATTCCGGCATCCTTTGCGATTCAAACAGGACCATTCTAGTCCGGAATATCCGGAAGGCAATGGATGCAAGCCCATTGGCGTTTCGCGGATTTGCCGCGAGCGCGATGCCTGCCCGTGGATCACACGCCGGAATATTGCGGATGCTCACCCCGCGCGTGCATGTCCGGCAGCTTGTTCAGCGCCGCAATCAACGCCTTGGCGCTGGCCACCACGATATCGGTGTCCTTGCCCTGGCCATTGACGATGCGATCGCCATCGGCCAGCCGCACGGTGACTTCGCCCTGGGCGTCGGTGCCCGCCGTGATGGCGTTCACCGCATAAAGCAGCAAGCGACCGTTGGGCTCGACCAACGAATTGATGGCCTTGAACGCGGCATCCACCGGGCCATCCCCTTCGCTGGTGGCCTTCAGCGTCTCGCCATTGACCTCCAGCTCCACGGCGGCCACCGGCGTGTCCTTCGTGCCGGACGCCACATGCAGGCTCACCAGCCGGATGCGCTCGGCATCCTCGGCGCCGCTTTCGCCCAGCAGCGCCATCAGATCCTCGTCGAACACTTCCTTCTTCTTGTCCGCCAGTTCCTTGAAGCGATCAAACGCCTCGTCCAGCGCATCCTTGTCCAGTTCCACGCCCAACTCGGCATAGCGCGCCTTCAGCGCCGCGCGACCGGAATGCTTGCCCAACACCATGCGGTTGGTCGTCCAGCCCACGGATTCCGGTGTCATGATTTCATAGGTTTCATGATGCTTGAGCACGCCATCCTGATGGATGCCGGCCTCGTGGGCGAAGGCGTTGGCCCCGACGATGGCCTTGTTGGGCTGCACCGGCATGCCGGTAATCTGCGACACCAGCCGGGATGTCGGCACGATCTTCGTCGTATCGATGCCGGTATCGATGTCGTAGCGATCGCGGCGGGTGCGCAGAATCATCACGATTTCTTCCAGCGACGCGTTGCCCGCGCGTTCGCCCAGGCCGTTGATCGTGCACTCCACCTGCCGCGCGCCGTTCTCCACCGCAGCCAGCGAGTTGGCCACGGCGAGCCCCAGGTCGTTGTGGCAGTGGACGGAGAAAATCGCCTGGTCGGCGTTCGGCACGCGCTCCATCAGCTCGCGGATGCGCCCGCCAAACTCGACCGGCGTGGTATAGCCCACGGTATCCGGAATGTTGATCACGCGCGCGCCAGCGGCGATGGTTGCCTCCACCACCCGACAGAGAAACTCCATGTCCGTGCGACCGGCATCCTCGGCCGAGAATTCCACCTCGGGCGCCAATGATCGCGCCAGACGCACGGCCTCGACGGCGCGATCCAGCACCTCGTCGGGGCTCATGCGAAGCTTGGCCTGCATATGGATCGGACTGGTGGCGATGAAGGTGTGAATACGCGCGTGTTCGGCCGGCTTCAACGCCCCGGCGGCGCTTTCGATATCCTTCGGGTGCGCACGCGCCAGGCCCGCGATCGTCGGCCCTTGAACACGCTCGGCAATCTGGCGCACCGCCTCGAAATCGCCCGGCGACGCCATCGGGAACCCCGCCTCGATGACGTCCACGCCCAAATGCGCCAACGCCTGCGCCACACGCAGTTTCTCTTCCAGATTCATCGAGCAGCCCGGCGACTGCTCGCCGTC
>CAYVBG010000046.1:0-9594 GCA_964449205.1 uncultured Zetaproteobacteria bacterium
ATCCGCCGATCATCTGTTCGGGCTTGAACACGATGCGGAAATCACCTTGGAAGCAAACCCGGGCGCAAGCGAGACCGCGCACCTGGCCGGCTTCCGGCAGGCCGGCGTAAATCGGCTGTCGCTCGGCGTGCAAAGCTTCTCGGATGTGGAACTGGCCTGGCTGGAGCGCGTCCACAATGCGCGGGATGCCATCACAGCGTATGAGCGCGCACGGGCGGCAGGTTTTGACAACATCAATCTCGACCTCATCTACGGGCTGCCGAATCAGCATCCGCAAACCTGGCTCGGGCACCTGGATCGCGCCATCACGCTGGCGCCGGAACATCTCTCCTGCTACCAGCTTACGGTGGAACCGCACACCCTGCTGGCCGCGCGCCATCGCCGTCATCCGCTGCCCTTGCCCGACGATGCGAATGCGCTGGCGCTGCTGCATAACACCCGGGCCTGCCTGACGGACGCCGGTTTTCAGGCCTATGAAATCTCGAACCACGCCCGGCCCGGTTACCGTTGCCGGCACAACGATGGCTACTGGCGCTATCACGACTACATTGGCATCGGCGCCGGCGCAGCAGGAAAATGGGATGCTCGCCGGCACACCGCGACCCAAGACCCGGGCGCCCCCAAGGGCGATGTCATCCGCTATGCCAATCTGCGTTCGCCGGAAGCCTATGTCGCCGCCATCTTTCGAAAGGGGCGCGCCGTGCATGCGACGGAAACGCTGGATACGCCGACGGCCATGGCCGAAGCCGCATGGCTGGGACTCCGGCGCACAGGCGGCGTCTCGCGTCCCGCATTCCGTCGCCGATTCGGCGTGGATCCGGCTTCCTGCTTCCGGCATGCGCTGGAGCCGTGGCGCAAGCGCGGTTGCCTGCGCATCAGCCGGCGCGCCATCATGCTCACCGCATCCGGCCTGGGGCTGGCCGACGCCATCGCGACGGATCTGTTTCAGTTGGTCGATTCGCCGTCCAACGCCACCAGTGAAGCCGAATCGAAATCGTCGTAAACAGCGTTGATGAAATACAGCCCGTGGGCCGGCGCGGTTTCCGCCGAGAGCACGCGATTCCGTGCATGGAACACCTGCTCGAAACGAGTCAGCGACCACTGGCCCGTGCCCACCCGCACCAGCGCCCCGACCATGTTGCGCACCATGTGATAGAGAAAGGCGTCGGCGCGCACAAACAGAGATATCCGCCAGCCCTCGCGCACGACCGAAAGATCTCGCAACTGGCGCACCGGCCCGGACGCCTGGCATCCACTGGCGCGGAAGCTCGAGAAATCGTGGCGTCCCACAAGCATCGCCGCCGCATCACGCATCGGTTCGAGATCGAGAGGGCGCGGCTGCCACCAATGCCGCCAACGCTGAATCGCCGGCGCGGTCGGGCGATTCCAGATTTCATAGCGATAGGCGCGCTCGCGGCAATCGAAGCGGGCATGAAAATCGCGCCTCGCCGCGCGCACGGCAAGCACCCGGATGGAGGGAGGCAGATGCTGGTTGAGGCCATGCACATAGGCCATCGGCGCACGTTCAAAACGACGGGCACTCACATCGGCATGCACCAACATCGCCTCAGCATGCACGCCCGCGTCTGTGCGTCCGGCCGCGACCAGTTCCGACGACCGGCCATCCACACGAGCCAACGCTTCCGCCAGATGCCCCTGCACGCTTGGCCCGTTGTCCTGGCGCTGCCAACCGCACAACCCGTGTCCATCGTATTCCAGCACCAAGGCGATGCGGCGGGTCATGCCAGCCATGCCACCCAAGGCAACATCATGCCCAGCGCCACCGCCAGCGCCGCACGCCCGTCCGGCCGGGGCCACCGTCCGACGGCAGGCACCTCATGCCACGCCTCCCAAAGCCTGCGCCCTTCGTCCCGGCTGGCAGCCAGCGCCTCCGCCACCATGCCCGCCACCATTCGCGGCCAGCACCGAATACCCGAGCCTCGTCCGGTCCGCACATGCCGGCGTACGATCTCCTCCGTGCGCGCCCGCATCGGGCCCAACAAGCGCAGCCACGGATACAGCGCCGGCCCCAGACACGGCATGCGCAACAGGCAGGCCTGCCATTCCATGGCATTCAGCATGCGCGAGCAGGCCATGCCCGCCAGAAACAACAGTGCGAGCCGCATGGCCAGATAACTTCCCTGTTGCAGGCCATCGAGAGAAAATGGCCAGCCCGGCCAGATCAGCATGCCCGGTGAAAACAGCGCATGCAGCATCACGACCGGCGCTGCCAGCCAAGCCAACACGCGCAGGGCGCGCCGCACCGGCATCCATGTGCCGTCGCGCCAGCGCACAAGCACGGCGCAGATGCCGACACCTGCAAGCAACGCGCCCATGTCGCGGGCCACGATGGCCGCCGTCCACACCCCCATCCCGAGAACCAGCCGCCCGACCGGATGCAATCCGCTCATCCCCCGGCCACGGGACTGCGCGGGCTCAGAGCGCGTCGACCTTCTGCTTCAGGGTCTCGAACCATTCCCGATGGGCATCATCCAGGATGCCCTCGGCTTCAGACAGCAGCTCACGGGCGCGCGCACCGTCACCCTGCCCGATGGACGCCTCGGCCTCGGACAGCAGGCTCTTCACCCTGTCCGCATCCAGATTCTCCGGCATCGGCGAGGTTTCCCCATCCAGATTCAGCTCGGTCAACAGTGTATCCAGCTCCATGGTGATATCCGCCTGCTCCGGTTCCGGAGTCACCGCCACGTCGTCGTCTTCGTTTCCGCTCATTGCCTCGCCGGCATGGTCTTCCGTGCCGGTCTCTGCCGACGACGCGGTCGCTTCGTCGCCCTCGGAAGCGAGATCCAGATCAGTCATCGCTTCCAGTTCCACCGATTCCAGACCAATATCCTCCGGCTCTTCCTCGCTGTCGGACTCGACTGTCATCTGCACCGTGCTGGTGAAATCGTCCAGATCCGATGCGCCGGATGCATCCGGCGATGCCGCATCCAAGTCGATTTCGTCAAGGTCAATGTCGAGCATACCCGCAGCGCTGTCCTGTTCCGCCGGCTCCCCGACGCTGGTTGTCTCTTCGCCGGCTTCCTCCGGCTTCGATGCCGCAGTGCCGGTCGGATCCATGCCACCAGTCAGTTCCTCCAATGCCTCGGTATCGTCCGACCAGTCGATGGCCACGGTCTTTTCCAGATCGGAGGTTTCGATCCCGACCGACGCATGCTCTTCCGGCTCGTCCGTCTCCTCGACCTCGGGAATTCGGATATCGGACAAATCCAGATCCGCACCTGTCGTCACCGGCACATCCTCCGTCCCGGCCGTTTCCCCGGCTCCGGATGGTTGCGCGGTTTCCTCCAGCGTGGTCGCGGCATCCCAGTCCAGATCGCCCATGTCCAGCTCGGTCATGTCCAGCACGCCCTCGTCGCCAAGCGCAGGCTGCTCCGAGGCCTCGTCCTGTGGCGCATCCTCCGTTTCCGTCGCAACAGCATCCTGCTCCGCCTCGGACTCCTCACGGCCAATGGTGGTTTCGTCCGACAGCTCCACCGCCTCGGTCAATGTCGGCTCATCGGCCATCGCCTCATCACCGGGCGCCTCCTTGAACCCGACTGCCTCGCCTTCGGCCGCATCGGCAGATCCGGATGTCGTGTCCATATCGCCGAAGTCCAGGTCGAGGTCTGCCAACGTCTCTGCCTCCGTCCCGGCCTCCGCGGCGGCACGCTCCGACTCTTCTCCCAACACCAGCGTTTCCTGTTCCTCATCCGGCTCGGCCCGGTCTGTCTCCCCGCCGGAACCGGCCTCACCCGCTTCAGCAAAATCGAGCGCTTCCACACCGGTGGGCGGCAAGGTATCGCCCAGATCCACCTCCTCGCCATCGCTCTCCTGACCTTCGCCCCCGCCAGCCGCGAGCGCATCCTCGAAGATCTGCAAGGCGTCGCCAGACAAAGCCTCACGCGCTGCTTCCACCGCCTCTGCGGCAGCGGCCTCGTCGCCGCTCGCTTCCAGGGTTTGCACCAGCCGGGCATGCGCCTGCGCATTGTCCGGTCGTTGCCTGATGGCCAGCCGGATCTGCCGCAGTGCCTCATCCTCCATGCCATAGCGCAGATACACATCCGCCTCGGCCAGGTAATCCACATTCGGATCCGGTTCCTCCTCGACAGCCTCCTGGAACGGTTCCATCTCGGCGGTATCCGACTCGGTCAGATCGGGCACGCTGTCGGTGAAGGCATCCCGGGATTCCTCCGCATCCATTTGCTGCGTCGCCTCGTCCGCTGCTTCGCCACCTGCCGCTGCAGCCTCGACAGTCCCGACCTCCTCAAACTCCTGAACTTCCGCAAATGCTCCCGCAGCCTCCGCCGGGGTGGCGGTCGCACCCTCACCGCCGGCCATGGGCGCCGCCATGTCCGCAACCGCCGGAACGCTCATGCGGCGCATACGGGAAAGCAGCCACCCCACCACGGCCAGCAACACAACCACCAGTCCAGCCAGGCCATAAGTCGCCCATTCGGGAACGCCGCCGGCCGCCTCACGCGCCTGCCGCTGCCGATCCAGTTCCGCCTGCAAGCGCGCCAAACGCAGTTCCAGTTTCTTGATGCGCGCGTTGGCTGCAGTCACATCCGCGCTGGCCAGTTTGGCGGACATCGCCTCCACCTTGGCCTCGGTTTCCTTGAGCTTGCGCTGCAACGCCGCGTTTTGCTGTTCCAGTTCCTTCACCCGCGCAACCGCTTCGCCACCCTGGCCGGTTGCCCGTTCCTCGTTTGTCGGCGGATGCTTCGTCGCCTGCCCGGCAGGCTCCGACGCGGGCGCGGAAGCCGCCTTGCGCACGCCAGCGACAGGCGCGCGCGTTTCCCCGCCCCGCACCGGTCCGGCCGCCACACCATCGGCCGCCTTGCCCACGCGTACACGCGGCTTGTAACGATTCTTCTGCGCCTCGGCCACGGCGGCATAGCGCGGTTGCTGCTTCAGGCGCCGCCATGCCCTGTTTTGCTCGGCCAGAAGCTGCCGGGCCTTGGCCGGAACGAGCGCCTCGACCTCGCTGGCCCGGGGCACATTCAGATACGTGCCAGCCTTGATAAGGTTGATGTTGTCGTGATCGAACTTGTCACGGTTTTTGTAGAACAGCGCCATCATCACCTGCGCCATCGTGTAGCGATCGTCCACCCGAAGGCGTCGGGCCACGGTGCTGATGGTGTCGCCATACACCATCGGCCCATAGCGACCGATGCGCGCCCAGCCGTCATAGGGCTTGAACACCGGGGCGCCGCCCGGGGCTTCGCCCGCCTTCTTTTCGGGCGCACCAGCTTCCACCGCGACTGGCGCAGCCTCCGTGCCTGCTCCGGTCTTCGACCGCACGGCCGATACCACAGGCAGCGCCCTGGCGGCCGCAGGCCGGACATCGGGAAGGTCGAGAAACACGGGGAACTTCTTGAAATGGGTGGCATGCCCGTGCCGCACTTTCAGAATCAGGTTGAAAAATGGCGCCTCGATGGCGGAGTCGGAGGTCAGCTCCACGCGCGCGCCGCGTTGGTCGGTCTTGATGTCGGAGCGAATGACGTTCAGCGCCGGATCACGATAGACCTCCAGAATCCGATACTCGGAGGGCGATGCGAGCTCGACGAACACCCCGGAAATGCGTTCGCCCTTCGCCAGCAGAAGCGGCGCTTCCGCATGAAACGGCTCTCCCAAATGGCTGGTGACCTCAAGATTGCCCAGCGCCACCGCCAGAGCCTGGGTTGCGCCCAACGCCAAGGACAGGAACGTTCCGAGCAAGCGCCGTATCCAGCGATTCATGCCAGCCTCCTCCATTCACGCATTCGCCGCCCAACGGCCGACCTTCACGACCGGGTGGCGGGAACTCCGGCGAACAGCGCCGCCGGAAGCCCGCGCAATCTTCGTCATCGCGCCGCCGGCAGTCCAGACCTCCCTATCAGGATTTCCGCAATCTGGACGGCATTTAGCGCCGCACCTTTACGCACATTATCAGCAACAACCCATAAATGCAAGGAATTGGGGAAAGAACCATCCTCCCGAATCCGCCCGACCCACACCGGATCGCTGCCCGCCGCCTCGCTCGGCATCGGATAATCCTCGCTCGCCGGATCGTCCACCACGCACACGCCGGGCGCATCGGCCAGAATCTCGCGGGCGCGATCCGCGCTCATCGGCGCCTCGAATGTGACATTCACCGCCTCGGAATGGCCGTAGAACACCGGAACACGCACGGTGGTGGCCGTCACCGCGATATCCGCCTCCATGATCTTGCGCGTTTCGTCCATCATCTTGCGCTCTTCTTTCGTGTAGCCGTCGTCCATGAACACATCGATCTGCGGAATCACATTGAACGCGATCCGCGCCGGCAGCGCCTTGGCCCGCACTTCGTCCACACGTCCGGAGAGCAACAGGCGCGTCTGCCCGGCCAGCTCCTCGATCGCCCGCCCGCCCGCGCCGCTCACTGCCTGCCAGGTGGACACCACCACCCGCCGGATCGGCACGGCGTCGTGCAACGGCTTGAGCGCTACGACCATCTGGATCGTCGAGCAATTCGGATTGGCGATGATGCGGTTGCGCCGCGCCATCTCCAGCGCGTGCGGGTTGACCTCCGGCACAACCAGCGCGACCTCCGGCTCCATCCGCCAGGCGCTGGAGTTGTCGATCACATAGCACCCGGCCTCGGCAAAGCGCGGCGCATGCTCGCGCGAGGTGCCGCCGCCGGCCGAAAACAGCGCGATATCCAGCCCGGCGGGATCGAAATCCGCCAGATCCCGCACCACATGGTCCTTGCCGCGGAACGCCACCTTGCTGCCCGCGCTGCGGCTGGAGGCCAGCGGCACGATCTCGGCCACCGGAAAGTTCCGCTCCTCCAGAATCTCCAGCATCGTCTGGCCGACCGCGCCGGTGGCGCCGACCACCGCGACGCGATAGCCGTCTTTCCCGGGAAGAAAGGCCTCATCCATCGTTTACCCTCCTTGTCCGCGCGCCAGCCGGCGCAACTGCTCGCACACCGCATCCCCCATGCCGGAGCAAGGCACGAACGCCTCGCCCTCGCCGGCCAGATCGACCGTTCGCACGCCGGCATCCAGCGCGGCCTCCACCGCCGCCTCGACCGCATCCGCCAGATCATCGCGATCCAGCGAATAGCGCAGCATCATCGCCACCGACAGGATCGTCGCCAGCGGATTGGCCTTGTTCTCGCCGGCGATGTCCGGCGCGGAGCCGTGGATCGGCTCATACATCGCATGCCGCTCGCCGATGGAGGCGGACGGCAGCATGCCGATGGAGCCGGTCAGCATCGAGGCCTCGTCGGAGAGGATATCGCCGAACAGATTGCCGGTGACGATCACATCGAACTGGCGCGGCGCGCGAATGAGCTGCATCGCGGCGTTGTCCACATACATGTGCGACAGCTCCACATCGGGCCAGTCCGCGCCGACCCCGGTCACCACCTCGCGCCAGAGTTCGGAAACCTCCAGCACATTCGCCTTCTCGACGCTGCACACCTTGCCCCGCCGCTTGCGCGCCGCCGCAAACGCCGTGTTCGCGATGCGCCGGATTTCGCTTTCGCGGTAGCCCATGGTGTTGAAACCGTAGCGCTCGCCCTCCCGCGCCTCGATGCCGCGCGGCCGCCCGAAATAGATGCCGGACACCAGCTCGCGCACGACCAGAATATCCACGCCCTCGACCACTTCCGGCTTCAATGTGGATGCCGCGACAAGCTGGCGATGCACCCTGGCCGGGCGATAGTTGGCGAACAGCCCCAGATCCTCGCGGATGCGCAGCAGACCCGCCTCGGGGCGCAGCGGCTTGTCCAGCCGCTCCCATTTCGGCCCGCCGACCGCGCCCAGCAGCACCGCATCGGCCTGCCGCGCCAGCCGGCGCGTCGCCTCGGGATACGGATCGCCCGCCTCGTCGTAGCCCGCGCCGCCGATGGCCGCCAGCTCCCATTCCGCGCCGAGGCCGTATTCGGCGTTCAGCACATCCAGCACCTTCAGCGCCTCGCGCACGATCTCCGGGCCGATGCCATCGCCCGGCAACACCGCAATCCTGCAACTCACGATTCCCGCTCCTCCCGACGCCCGACCACGGCCTTCACCGCGGCCAGAAAGTCGTCCACATCCTTGAATTCACGATACACCGACGCGAAGCGCACATAGGCCACGCCATCCAGCCGGCGCAACTGCTCCATCACGAACGCACCCAGCGTCGCCGCCGGAATCTCCGGCTCGCCCAGCTCGCGCACCGCGCGAAGCACCGCATTCACACCGGCCTCCAACTGCTCGGCGGACACCGGCCGCTTCTCCAGCGCCTTGGCCATGCCGGCGCGCACCTTGCCGACATCGAACGGCTGGCGCGTGCCATCCTTCTTGACCACCAGCGGCAGCCGCAGCTCCGCCCGCTCCCAGGTCGAAAACCGCTTGCCGCAGCCCTCGCATTCGCGCCGGCGGCGCACCGCATCCCCGTCCTCGACGACACGCGAATCGACGACGCGCGTCTCGGCGGAATCGCAGAACGGGCAGTGCAATCAGTCCTCGTAGACCGGAAAGCGGTCGGTAAGTTCGCGCACCTCCGCGCGAACCTCCTCACGCACCTCCGCATCCTCCGGCGCGCCCAGCACCTTCAGGATCAACGCGCCGATCCGGCGCGCCTCGGCCTCTTTCATGCCGCGCGAGGTAATCACGGAAGCGCCGATGCGGATGCCGCTGGTGACGAACGGCGATTCCGGATCGAACGGAATCGTGTTCTTGTTCACGGTGATGCCGGCAGCCTCCAGCGCCTCCTCGGCCACCTTGCCCGTCAGCCCCTGCGGGCGCAGATCGACGCGGAACATGTGGCAGTCGGTGCCGCCGGACACGATGCGCAGGCCGCCCTCGGCCAGCGTTTGCGCCAACGCGCGCGCATTGGCCACGCACTGGCGCTGGTCGGCCTTGAAATCCTCGCCCAGCGCCTCGCCGAAGGCCACCGCCTTGGCCGCGATCACATGCATCAGCGGCCCGCCCTGAATGCCGGGGAAGATGCGCGAGTTGATCTTCTTCGCCAGCTCGTCGTCGTCGGTCAGAATCATGCCGCCTCGGGGGCCGCGCAAGGTCTTGTGCGTCGTCGTGGTGATCACATGCGCATGGCCCGCCGGGCTTGGATACACGCCTGCCGCGATCAGCCCCGCATAATGCGCCATGTCCACCATCAGCACCGCGCCGACCGAATCGGCGATCGCGCGCATGCGCGCAAAATCGATCGGCCGCTCATAGGCGGAAGCGCCGCCGATGATCATCTTCGGGCGATGCACCTCGGCCATCTTCTGCATCACATCGTAGTCGATGCGCTCGTCCTGTTCGCGCACGCCATAGGCCACAACCTCATACAGCCGCCCGGAGAAGTTCACCGGGCTGCCGTGGGTCAGGTGCCCGCCGTGGGAAAGATCCATGCCCATGATGGTGTCGCCCGGTTGCAGCAGGGCCATGTAGACCGCCATGTTCGCCTGCGAGCCGGAATGCGGCTGCACATTCACATGCTTCACCCCGAACAGCTCGCGCGCGCGCTCCTGCGCCAGCCGCTCGACCTTGTCCACATGCTCGCAACCGCCGTAGTAGCGCCGGCCGGGATAGCCTTCGGCGTATTTGTTGGTCAGCACACTGCCCTGCGCCTCGAGCA
>CAYVBG010000047.1:0-9512 GCA_964449205.1 uncultured Zetaproteobacteria bacterium
GGGGGGGGGGGGCGGGGAGGTCGGACGGAAAGACGCTGCCGTCCTGGCGCCGCGCCCGCGCATGCATGCCGTGCAACCGGGTACGACCGGAAGATTCCAGTGCCCGGGCAACCCCCCGGCGATGTTCCTCCCGCGCATCCTCGGGCACCAGCCGATCCAGCGGCAGGCCCGGCCATTCGTCGGCCGCGTAGCCAAACATCCGCTCCGCCGCCGGATTGGCCTGTTCGATCGCGCCACGCGGATTCACGGCCAACACCGCATCGGGCATGGCCTGGAGCATCGCCGCCATGCGCCGCTCGGCCGCCGCCCCGCGCAGCGCCGAGGCCCGGCCGTCGTCCATCGCCGCCAGCGCCAGCATGCCGGCCTGCACCAGTGTGAACACGCAGGCCAGCGCCATCGCCAACAGCCGCGTATCCAGCCCCTCCACCGCGCCGCCCATGCCCGGCGCGGCATAAAAATGCGCCGCCGCCATGCCGGTGTAGTGCATGGCGGAAACCGCCAGCCCCATCACCACCGCGGCCGCCAGCTTCAGCGGCACATCCTCCAGCACCTCGGCGGAGCGCAACCGGTTCGCCAGCCACAAGGCGACGCCGGACGCCGCCACCGCAATCAGGACGGAGAGCGCAACCAGACCGGCGTCGTAACGCACCGTCGCCGCCATGCGCATCGCGGCCATGCCGGAATAATGCATGCCGGCGATACCCAAACCCGTCAGCGTCGCCACGCTCGCAAGCCGCGCCCCGGCAAGCGAACCGCCCCGACGCAGCGGCCACGCGCCCAACGCGGTGAACGCCACCGCCACCAGCATCGAAACAAGCGTCTGCCACAAATCATAGCGCACCGGAACCGGCAGACTGAACGCCAGCATGGCGATGAAATGCATCGTCCAGATGCCGGCCCCCATACTCACACCAAAGGCCAGCGTCCAGAACAACGCCCGCCGCACACTGGATGTGTCGTCGTGAATGCGTGGCGCCATCGACAACGCCACATACGCCGACACCATCGCCACCGCCACCGAAATGGCGACCAGGCCCGCGTGATAGTGCCCGGTCAGCTCGCTGGCGGCGGGCGGGATCATCCGCCGATGGTCGTCACGCCGTCGGGCGTGCCCATCAATACCAGATCGGCCCGCTGGCGGGCGAAGATGCCGTTGGTCACCACGCCGGGCACGGCGTTCAGCTCGTCCTCCAAGGCCAGCGGATCGGCGATGGACAGGCCGTGAACATCCAGAATGATGTTGCCGTTGTCGGTCGTGAACCCCTCGCGCAGGCGCGGCTCGCCGCCCAGCCCGCGCACCTTCGCGGCCACCAGCTCGCGCGCCATCGGAATCACCTCGACAGGCAGCGGAAACGCGCCCAGCCGCTCCACCCGCTTGGTCTCGTCCACGATGCAAACAAAGCGTTCGGACGCCGCCGCGACGATCTTCTCGCGGGTCAACGCGCCGCCACCGCCCTTGGTCAGGCACAGGTTCGGGTCGAACTCGTCCGCGCCGTCCACATACACCGCCAGTCGGCCATACTGCGCCAGCGCCTCGTTCAGATCGAGCACCGGAATGCCGTGCCCGCGCAGCCGCGCCGCCGTCGCCTCCGAGCTGGCTACCGTGGCGCGCACACCGTCTTCCATCGCCGCCAGCGCGTCGATGAACATGTTGGCGGTGGAGCCGGTGCCGACGCCGATCACGCCGCCCGCCGGCACATGCTCGATGGCCGCCTTCGCCACCGCGCGCTTCATTTCGTCCTGATTCATGCCTTGCTCCCCCTGCTTCGTCGTTCGGCGCGCATCCTCCGTTTCCGCATGCGCTGCGCCCATGCCAGCATTCTAGCATCCGCGTCATTGCTGTCGAACCTGTGGCCACCGGCAGGGCCGCATCCCGCCCCGAACCACGACGCCGCGATGATACGGCACGGGCATGATCAGCCGCCCCTGGCGTCCGATCCGCGCCGGGGCTGTGGATTCCCGGCGCGTTCCGATACAATCGCGCCATGAACCGGCTGGACGCCATGCTCACCTTGTTGTTCGCCATCGGTCTGTTTCAGGGCGCCTGGCTCTCGGTGGCCGCCGCCGGCCGTGGCGCGCCCTCGTCGCTCATCCTGCGCGCCATCTGGTCGTTGACCGGCATCTGGGTGGTGTTCTGGCCGCTGTATGCATCGCCGTGGTCGCGCATGCTCGCGCTGGCGCTGTTTCTGGCGCTCGTGTTGCTCGCCGGCTGGTCGCCGCGCCCGCTCCCCGGCCGGCTCGGCGCGGCATGGTCGGACGGCATGCGGCGCCCCTGGCCGATGCTGGCCTTCGTGGGCGCGCTGATCGTGGCGGCGGCATGGTCGTTCCGCTTCCCCGAGTTCGGTTTCGGCGCGGCGCTGGCAACCTGCCTCGGCCTGCCGCTGGCGCACGGACTGGATCGCGCCGGCCTGCTGCGCCTGGGTTTTCCGTCCAATCCGGCGCAAACCCTGCCCGGCCACTTGGGGCTGATCGCCGCCACCGTTGTCACCTGCGGCTGGAGCCTGCATGCCTGGCGACACGTCGGCTGGCAGGAATCGCTGACCGCCACCCTGCTCGCGGGGCTTGCGGCCTCGGCGCTGCGGGCGCTCATCGCCCACCCGTTTCACCCGCCGTTCATCGCCGCCGCCATCGGCGGCGTGTTGTGGGCGCTGTGAAGACCGGCCTGGAAACGGGCGCGGACGCCTGGCTGAAGGCGCTCATCGAGGCGTCGCTGGCCGAGGACGCGGCAGGCGACGACCGCACCGCCGCAGCATGCATTCCACCGGATGCGACCGGCCATGCCCGCATCACGGCCAAGGCCGACGGCGTGCTGTCCGGCACGGATGCGGCCCGGCAGGTGTTCGCGGCCGTGGATGCGCGCATCCGCCAGCATTGGCGCATGACCAATGGCCAGCGGGTGCGAGCCGGCGACGTGGTGGCCGAGCTCGACGGCAATCTGCGCGCCCTGCTCGCCGCCGAGCGCACGGCGCTGAACTTCCTGCAACACCTCTCCGGCATCGCCACCGCCACCCGCGCCTTCGTGGACGCGGTGGCCGGCACCGGCTGCCGCGTGGCGGACACGCGCAAGACCACGCCGGGCCTGCGCCGGCTGGAGAAGCGGGCCGTCGCCCACGGCGGCGGAGTGAACCACCGCATGGATCTGCGCTCGGGCATGCTCATCAAGGAAAACCACATCGCGGCCGCCGGCGGCCTGGCCCGCGCCGTGGCCCGCTGCCGCGCGCGGGCGAACGGCCTGTGGGTGGAGGTGGAATGCGAAACGCTGGATGAGGTGCGCGAGGCCGTGCGCGCCGGGCCGGACATCATCCTGCTGGACAACATGACGCCAAACGAACTGCGCGCCGCGCGAAACCTCACGCCGCGAAGCATCCTGCTGGAGGCCAGCGGCAACATCACGCTCGCCAACGCCCGCGCCTGCGCCGAAACCGGCGTGGATCGCATCGCCATTGGCGCCATCACGCATTCCGCGCCCGCGCTCGACCTCTCGATGCGCGTGTTGGCCGTGGAGCCGTCGCCGTGAGCCGGGCCACCCGCGAGGCCATTCTGGCGCGCCTCATCGAGGCGGATGCGCCCGTTTCCGGCGCCACACTGGCCGCGGCGCTGAATATCAGCCGCACGGCGGTCTGGAAACATGTGCACGCGCTCCAGCGGGCCGGCGTCGCCATCGCCACCCTGCGCGGCCGCGGCTACCGGCTGGAATCCGACCCGCTGTGCGCCGCCGCCATCGCTTCGCGCCTGACCACCCGCCGACTGGGTCGCTCCTGCGTGGTGCTGGACGAAACGGACTCGACCAACGCCGAGGCCATGCGGCGGGCGGAAGCGGGCGCGCCCGAAGGACTGGTCGTGCTGGCCGAGCGACAGCATCGCGGTCGCGGACGAATGGGGCGCCGCTGGCATGCGTGGCCCCGGCATTCGCTGGCCATGTCCGTGTTGCTCCGGCCGCGGGGCGCGCCGGACATCATGCCGCAGTTGCCGCTGCTCGCCGCCGTCGCGGCGCACGACGCACTCGCTCCCCTGGCGCCGGGACTTGGCATCAAATGGCCAAACGATCTGCTGCTCCCCGCCGCCGGAGGCGGCCGCCGGAAGCTGGCCGGCATTCTCACCGAAATGCGCGCCGAACCGGGCCATGTGCAGGCCGTGGTCGTGGGCATCGGGGTCAACGTGCATGCGCCCGAAGGCGGCTGGCCCCAAGACATCGCGCCCATCGCCGCCGCGCTTCCGGCAGCCGCCCGCATCTCGCGCAACGAGGTCGCGGCCCGCATCCTGAATGCGCTGGAGCAACGCCTCGACACATGGATCCGGCACGGCTTCGCACCCATCCGCGAGGCCTGGCTTGCCGCCCATGCGGCCACCAACCGGCGTGTGCGGGCGCACGACGGCGCGCGCGTGATCGAGGGCGTGGCCGAGGGTCTGGATACGGACGGCGCGCTGCTGCTGCGGGTGAACGGCCGGACGCGGCGCGTCACCACCGGCGATCTGGAACTGGCCGGCGAAGGCGGCGCGCCATGACGCTGCTGGTCGTGGATATCGGCAACACCTGCATGGTGTTCGGGCTGTATCAAGACGAACGTCTGGCCGGTTGCTGGCGGCTGTCCAGCGATTCGCGCGCAACGGCCGACGAACTGGCACTCAAGCTCACCGGACTGATGAATGATGCGCGCGTGGACGGCATTCTCGCCGCCAGCGTGGCGCCGCACCTGGACACCGTGCTGCGCGAGGCCTGCGATCAGGTATTCGGGCGCACGCCCGCATTCGTCGGCAGCCCCGAAGTGCGCACCGGTATGGCCGTGGACTACAAAAACCCGCGCGAGGTCGGCGCCGACCGCATCGCCAACGCCATTGCGGCGCGCGAGGCCGCCGGCAGCCCGGCCATCGTCATGGATTGCGGCACGGCCACCACCTTCGACGTCGTCTCGCCCGAAGGCCACTATGCCGGCGGACTGATATTGCCCGGCGTGGAGCTGGCGCTGGAGGCGCTGGCGGCCCGCGCCGCCCGTCTGCCCGAGGTGTCGTTCGCCCGCGTGGAAACGCTGATCGCGCGCGACACGGCAAGCAGCATGCAGGCGGGCAGCTACTGGGGCGCGGTCGAAGCGTTTTCGGGCATCATTCGCCGGCTGCGCGGCGAGCCCGGCTACGCCGATGCGCCGGTCATCGCCACCGGCGGCCTGGCCGGCGAACTGGCGGCCGACATCCCCGAAGTGAGCGAACACCGGCCGCTGCTGACGCTGGAAGGTCTGCTGATACTGGCGCGCCGGCATTTCGGATCCGCATGAGGCGCGCGGCCTGGCTGGCCGGCGCGGCCCTGCTCGGCTGGCTGGCCTGGCTGGCCTGGCAACCGCCGGCCGGCACGCCGCCGCTCCGGCAGGTGCGCGCGCCCGTGCCCGAGCCTCCTGCCATGCGCCCGCCGGCCCGGCATGCAACGAAACACCCGGCGGACGGACTGTGGCGGGTGGTGACGCACCGCTTTGTCTGGCAACAGGCGGCGCAGGAGATGCAACGCCGGCTCGCCGCCTTGGGCGCGCCCGTCATCGTCATCGCGCGCAAGGAAGACGTGGAGCTGCACGCCTTCGACGACGCCCGCCTGTTCCGCCATCGCGAGGATGCCTTGCGCGCAAAGAAGGCCTGGGAGAAACAGGGCTTCGACGCCAGCCTGGTGCGGTCGGATGATGCGCGCTTCGGCGTGGCGCTGGGCCGCCTGTATCTGGCGGCCCATGCGCGCCGGTTGCAGGCGCGGCTGGCTGCCAGCGGCATGCGCTATCGCTACCAGCGCCGTCTGGTGCATATCGCCACCTGGCGGTTCACCTTTCCACCCGCGCCCAGGCCGAAGGCCGAGGCGCTGTGGCGGAAGGTGCAGCAAATGGGCGTGGCCGACCCGGCCCTGATGCCGGAGCGCGAGTTCCGGCGGATCTACCCCGCCCGCTCTTCGATCAAGGCCGCGAACCGGTCGAACAAATAATCCGCATCGTGCGGTCCCGGGCTGGCCTCGGGATGATACTGCACCGAAAACACCGGCGCGCCCTTGACGCGCAGGCCCTCCACCGTGCCATCGAACAGTGAGCGATGGGTGATTTCCACATCCGCCGGAAGCCCGTCGTCGCGCACCGCGAACCCGTGATTCTGGCTGGTGATTTCCACCTTGCCGGTGAGCATGTTCCGCACCGGGTGATTGCCGCCGCGATGACCGAACTTGAGCTTGAAGGTGGAAAGCCCCAACGCCTGACTGAGCAACTGATGCCCCATGCAAATGCCGAAGATCGGCACATCCGCGTCCAGCAAGGCGCGAATGGTCTGCACCGCATAGCCCACCGCCGCCGGATCGCCCGGCCCGTTGGACAAAAACACGCCGTCGGGCCGCATGGCCAGCACATCCGCAGCCGGCGTCGCCGCCGGCACGATGCTCACGCGCATGCCGCGCTCCACCAGTTTGCGCAGGATGTTGCGCTTGCAGCCGAAATCGAACGCCACCACATGACGGGTCAGCTCCGGCGTTTCAAACCGCGCCGCATCCAGATCGTAGCCGCCGACATCCCAGCTGCCGGCCTCCGCGCGGCTCACCTGCCCGACCAGATCGCGGCCGGCCAGCCCCGGCCAGTCGCGCGCCATGGCCACGGCATCGGCCTCGCGGGTGCCATCGGAGGCAATCACGCCGTTCATCGCGCCATGATCGCGCAAATGGCGCACCAGCGCCCGCGTATCGATGCCATGAATCCCGACCACGCCGCGCGCGGCCAGCCAGCCGGCGAAATCCTCCTCCGCCCGATGGCTGGAGGTGACGCGCGCCGGCATGCGCACCACCACGCCGCGCACCGCCACGCCGTCCGATTCCATGTCCACCTCGTTGACGCCCACATTGCCGATATGGGGGGTCGTGAAGGTCATGATCTGATCGGTGTAGGAGGGATCGGTGAGGATTTCCTGATAGCCGGTCATCGAGGTGTTGAAACACACCTCGCCAGTCACGCAGCCCAACGCGCCCAGCGCACGGCCGTGAAACACGCGACCGTCCGCCAGCGCCAGCAATGCCGGTTTTGCATTCATCTGGAGGCTCCTGTCCGGGATGCCCGCAGCCTACGGAGCCGCCGCCGGCCTGTCGAGCCTGCCACGCGCTCAGCCGGGGTTCTCTCCGTCCAGCAAGCGGCGCAGCATCCGGCTGAACGCCGGCACATCCACCGGCTTGGTCATCACCGCGCCGCGCTCCAGCTCGTCCATGCCGTCGCGCACCAGGTCCTCGCCATATCCGGTCTGGAACAGCACCGGCAGATCGGGAACATCGCGCCGCATGCGACGGATGGCCTCCACGCCGCCCATGCGCGGCATCACCACATCCAGCACCGCGAGGCGCACTTCATCCCGATGCCGCGCGAACTGCTCCAGCGCCCGCTCGCCATCCACCGCCGTGACCACCCGGTAGCCCAGCGACTCCAACACCTCGCGCGTGACCTCCAGCACACCCGGCTCGTCGTCGGCCAGCAACACCAGCTCGCCACGGCCGGGCGTGAGTGTGACGTCCGCCGCCGGCCGGGTTGCCGGCTCCCGGGCCACCAGCGGCAACCACACATGAAAGGCCGAGCCTTTCCCCGGCTCACTCTCCGCCTCGATCACGCCGCCATGCGACTGCACCGCGCCCAGGCTCATCGCCAGGCCCAGCCCCGTGCCCTCGCCCGCCTTCCGGGTGGTGTAAAACGGCTCGAAGATGCGGGCGCGCACATCCTCGGACATGCCGCAGCCGTTGTCCGCCACAGTCAGGCGTGCCCACCCCGGCGCGTCCGCGTTCAGCCCGTGCCGCTCCAGCCAGTCCGTATCCGGCGACTCACGGACCAGCGTCACGCGAATCTCCGGCGTCTTCGCGGCCTCCACCGCATGACGCGCGTTCTGGATCAGATTGAGCACCACCTGTTGCAACAGCGTCGCGTCCGCATCCACCGTCCACGCCGAATCAAACTCCACATCCAGCGTCAGTCGCACATTTTCCGGCACACTGGATCGCGCCAGCTTGAACACCTCCCGCACGAACGGGCCCAGCGCCATCGGCTGCCGGTGTATCTCGACCTTGCGGGCGAAGGTCAGCATCTTCTTGATCATCTCGGCAGCGCGAAACCCCGCTTCCTCCAGCGCGCGCAACCGCTCCGCCAGCTCCGGATGATCCTCCAGCTTCTGCCGCACCAGGTAAGCCGTGCCCATCATCGCCGCCAGCATGTTGTTGAAATCGTGCGCGATGCCGCCGGCCAGCGTGCCGACGGCCTCCATCTTCTGGGCCTGAATGAACTGCGCCTCCAGCGCATCCTTTTCGCGCCGATGGCGCATCACCTCCAGGCCGAAGCCCAGATCCAGCGCCAGCTCCTCCAGCAGCGCCAGCTCCTCGGGGTTGAAGGCGTGAGACTCGGCGGCGTAGATGTTCAGCACGCCGGCCACCCGGCCGTCCACCTTCAGCGGCAGGGCCACGCTGGCGGCGTATCCGCGCCGCGCGGCCTCCTCGCGCCAGGGCGCAAGCGAGGGATCGTTCAGCATGTCCTGACACACCACCGGACGACCGGCGCGAACGGCGCGCCCGCTCGGCCCCTGGCCCCAGGCATCGTCGGCCCACGAAAAGCGCGCGGACTTGAGATAATCCGCTTCCACCCCCGCCCATGCCCTCGGCCGGATACGCCGGGCCTCGTCACGCATGGCCTCGCCCACCCAAGCCATCACGTAGCCGCCTTCTTCCACCAGCAGCGAACAAACGGTGTTCAGCAGCTCCTGCTCGTCCCTCACCCGCACCAGCGCCTGATTGCAGTCGCTGATCATGCGCAGCATGCGGTTGCTTGTCTGGATAGCCTGTTCGGCGGCCACTTGTTCCGTCACATCGCGCAGAAACGCCAAGCTGGCGGGCCGACCGTCCAGCACGATTCTGTGCCCCCGCGACTCCACCCACCGGATATCGCCATCGCGCCGCAAGATTCGCCATCGCGCGGGCTGCTCGTCGCGCTCGCCGCGCAAGGTCTGCTGATAGACGCGCGCCACCGTTGGCCAGTCTTCCGGATGCACAAACTCCGAAATCTCCCTGCCCAGCATGGCTTCCCGGTCGTGACCGGTCATCCGCTCCAGCGCGGCGTTGGCAAAGGCCAGCCGCCCGCCGCTGACCACCGCGATGCCGTTGAACGATTGTTCAACGATGGTTTCAAACAGGCTCGCGCCTTCCCGTTCAGCTTCCGTCATGCGGCCTCAGCATCGCAGCAGGGTCCAGCAGCGCATTCAGTTCCTGCTCCGGCAACACACCCTCCTCCATACACAATGCGCGCACGGTCTTGCCCTCGGCCACCGCGCGCTTGGCGATTTCCGCCGCACGGTCGTAGCCGATGCGCGGCGCCAGCGCCGTCACCATGCTCATGCTCCATTCCACCTGCTCCGCGCAACGCGCGACATTGGCGCTCAGCCCCGCGATGCACCTGTCCGCGAACACGCGCGCGGCACGGGCCAGAATGCGCTCGGATTCGAGCAGGTTGTGCGCCATCACCGGCAACATCACATTCAGATCC
>CAYVBG010000048.1:0-9474 GCA_964449205.1 uncultured Zetaproteobacteria bacterium
GCTTGCATTGGCGAGTGCATATGAGTATAAATCGCGCCC
This sequence comes from uncultured Zetaproteobacteria bacterium, assembly GCA_964449205.1. Taxonomy (GTDB): domain Bacteria; phylum Pseudomonadota; class Zetaproteobacteria; order Mariprofundales; family Mariprofundaceae; genus JALVTX01. Next base: position 40 of record CAYVBG010000048.1, read on the forward strand.
TTTCAGACGATACGGGAGACAAGCGACGTGAAAGCAGGCATCCATCCGGAATACAAGACCGCCAAGGTGACATGCACCTGCGGCAACACATTTGAAACGCGCTCGACCAAGGGCGACATCCATGTCGAGATCTGCTCGGCTTGCCATCCGTTCTACACCGGCAAGCAGAAGATCGTGGATACCGAGGGTCGCGTGGAGCGCTTCTATCGCAAGTACGGCAAGCCGGGCAAGGCGGCGTAACGGGGACGACGACATGTATGCAGTGATTCAGACAGGTGGAAAGCAGTATCGCGTGCGCGAAGGCGACGTGCTGCGCGTGGAGAAACTGAAGGCCGAGGCTGGCGCGAAGGTGACGTTTGACCGCGTGTTGCTGGTCGGCGAGGGCGCGGACGTCAAGGCGGGCGCGGATGCCGCCAGGGCGAGCGTGAACGCGGAAGTGCTCGCGCAGGGCCGGGGCCGCAAGGTCGAGATCTTCAAGAAGCGGCGGCGCAAGCATTCCCGCCGCACGATGGGCCACCGCCAGCCGTTCACCGAGGTTCGCATTGTCAAGATTGGCGCGGGTCGCGCGGCGACGCGGAAACAGGCCGAGTCCACGGAAGACAAGGAGTAAGACATGGCACACAAGAAGGCGGGCGGTTCGTCCAAGAACGGGCGCGATTCCCATTCCAAGCGGCTGGGCGTCAAGAAGTTCGGCGGTCAGGTGGTGCGCGCGGGCAATATCTTGGTGCGCCAGCGCGGCACGAAGATTCGGCCGGGCGAGAATGTCGGCTGCGGCAAGGATTACACGCTGTTTGCGCTCGTTGACGGCAAGGTGGAATATCTCAAGAAGGCCGGGCGCACCACGGTGCACGTGACGCAGGCCTGATTCCTCCTTCCCGGGCGGTTTGCGGGCGCGAGCAATCGCGCCCGTTTTTGTTTTGGAGTAGCCTTTCCCCATGCGATTCATCGACGAGGTGACCATCGACGTGCGCGCCGGGCACGGCGGCGCGGGATGCGTGTCGTTCCGGCGCGAGAAATACATTCCCAAGGGCGGGCCGGACGGCGGCAACGGCGGGCGCGGCGGACACGTGATTCTGGTGGCCAGCACGCGCCGCAACACGCTGCAGGAGCTGTATCTCCGCAAGCATTTGTATGCGCGGAACGGCCAGGGCGGCATGGGCTCGAATCGCCACGGACGCAATGGCGAGGATATCGTCGTCGAGGTGCCGGTGGGCACGGTGGTCAAGAACGAGGCGGGCGAGGTGCTGGCGGACCTGAATCATGAAGGCGCGCGGCATGTGCTGGCGCGCGGCGGTCGCGGCGGCTTGGGCAACGCCAGCTTCAAGAGCAGCACCAATCAGGCGCCGCGCTACGCGCAGCCCGGTGAGCCCGGCGAGGAAGGCCGGCGTGTCCTGGAGTTGAAGGTGATGGCGGATGTGGGATTGGTCGGTCGGCCCAATGCCGGCAAGTCCTCGCTGCTGCGACGCATCTCGAACGCGCATCCGAGGGTGGCGGATTATCCCTTCACCACCCTGAAACCGGTGCTGGGCGAAGTGTTCACCGACGATGGCGACGGCTTCGTGGTGGCGGATATTCCCGGCCTGATTGCAGGCGCGCATGAGGGGCGGGGCTTGGGTTCGAGGTTTCTCAGGCATGTGGAGCGCACCCGGCTGCTGCTGCATGTGGTGGACGCGGCGGATGCCGAAACGGACATTGAGGCGCAATTGCGCGAGGTGGAGACGGAGCTGCAAGGCTATGGCGAGACGGTGTGGAACAAGCCGAGGCTGCTGGTGCTGAACAAGATGGACGCATTGACCGGGGCGATGCGCCAGGCGGCCATGGACGCGGCGCGGGCTGCGGGACTGAGCGTGTTCGCCGTGTCTGCGGTGACGGGCGAGGGCGTGGAGGCACTGCTGCGCGAGACGGGCCGGCGTGTTCGGGCCATGCGGGAGGCCGCGTGATTCGCGCACGGAGCGATTTGAAGCGCGTGCAGCGCCTGGTAGTCAAGATCGGAAGCTCGCTGCTGGCGGATGCGCGCACCGGTGTGCGACAGGCGCGGCTGGATGCGTTGGCCGATGTCATTGCGGCGCTGCGGGAGCGCGGTGTCGAGGTGGCCATCGTGTCTTCCGGTGCGGTGGCCTTGGGCTGTGTGCATTTGGGGTGGGTGGGTCGCGCATTGCGCGTGCACGAAAAACAGGCCGCGGCGGCCATCGGGCAGCCGATGCTGATGCAGGCATGGCGGCAGGCCTTCGATCGGCACGGCATCGGCGTGGCGCAGCTGCTCATCACGCGTGATGATTTGCGCAATCGTCGCCGCTATCTGAACGCCAGCAACACCAGCGAAACCCTGTTTTCGGCTGGCATCGTGCCGGTGGTCAATGAAAACGACACCGTGGTGGTGCGTGAAATCAAGTTTGGAGACAACGACAATCTGGGCGCGCTGGCGGCGTTGCTGATGGATGCGGACTTGCTGGTGATGATGACCGACGTGGACGGGTTGCACTCGGCCAATCCGGCGCGGAACGCCGCCGCCCGGCGGATCGGCGTGGTGGAAACGGTGACGCCCGAACTGCTGGCGGCCGCTGGCGGCGCGGGCAGCAGTTTTGGCACTGGCGGCATGGCCAGCAAGCTGAAAGCGGCCCGCATCGCGACACGCGGCGGCGTGGCGGCGGCCATCGTGGACGGGCGCAGGGCGGCCTCGCTGAGGGAGCTGTTGGCTGGCCGCGACGTGGGCACGCTGTTCCCCTGCGGTGCGGACAGGCAGTCCAGACGGCGGCACTGGATTGCCGAGGTGCTGCCGGTCAGCGGCCGTATTATCATTGATGATGGCGCGCGCTCGGCTATCCTCGGGCGTGGCGCGAGCCTGTTGCCGGTCGGGGTTGTGTCGGTGGAGGGCATGTTCGACAAGGGCGAGTGCGTGGAAATCGTCGGGACGGACGGCGGACTTGTGGGTCGGGGGCTGCCCAACTACGACGCCGAGGAATTGCGGCGTATCGTGGGCGTGTCCAGCGATCGCATCGAGGAGGTGCTGGGGTTCCGTGATTTTTCCTCGGTGGTCCACCGTGACATTCTGGTGATTATGGGCGGGGCGATCACGGTGGAGCGGCGCGGCGCGATCGAAGCCGCGAAGGCGACGGGAGCATGAGCATGGGCAAGGATGCGAAAAGCGTGATGGATGCGTTGGGCCGGCAGGCCCGGGAGGCGTCTGTGGGCATGCGCATGGCGGACACGCGGCGCAAGAATGACGCCTTGCGTCGGGCGGCGGCCGTGTTGCGCCGCGAGCGCGAGGAGATTCTGGCTGCCAACGACATGGATGTGCGCGCCGGCCGCGAGCAAGGGCTGGATGCGGCGCTGTTGGATCGCCTGCTGCTGAACGATGATCGCATCGAGGGCATGGCCGAAGGGCTGGAACAAATCGCGGCACTGCCTGATCCGGTGGGGGCGATCGAACATCTGACCTCGCGTCCGTCCGGCATTCAGGTGGGGCGGATGCGCGTGCCGTTGGGCGTGATCGGCATGATCTACGAATCCCGGCCGAATGTGACGGCGGACGCGGCCGGCCTGTGCCTGAAGTCGGGCAACGCGGTGATTTTGCGTGGCGGCTCCGAGGCCATCCATTCCAACCGCGTGATCGCCGGCTGCATGCGCTGCGCGGTGTTGGAGGCGGGGCTGCCGCAGGATGCGGTGCAGCTGGTGGATTCCACCGATCGCGCGCTGGTGGGAGCGCTGATTCGGGCCGAAGACTGGGTGGATGTGATCATTCCGCGGGGTGGCCGCGGCCTGATCGAACGCATTGCCGCCGAGGCCCGCGTGCCGGTCATCCGGCATCTGGACGGCGTCTGCCATGTGTATGTGGACGCGGCGGCCGATCTCGACATGGCGCTGAACATCGTGGTGAATGCCAAAGTGCAGCGCCCCGGCGTGTGCAATGCGATGGAAACGCTGCTGGTGCATGAACAGGTGGCCGACGTGTTCGTGCCGCGCGCGGTGGCGGCGTTGCGCGAGCATGGCGTGGAGCTGCGCGGTTGCGAACGCACGCGCGCGCTCGCCCGGGATGTGAAGCCCGCCACCGAAGCGGATTGGGACGCCGAATATCTGGCGCTGATTCTGGCCGTGCGCGTGGTGGATTCGCTGGAAGAGGCGATGCATCACATCGCGCGGCATGGTTCCGGACATACCGAGAGCATCGTGACCGAGGACTATGCGGCGGGGCAGACCTTTCTGCGCGAGGTGGATTCCTCGTCGGTGATGTGGAATGCCAGCACCCGCTTTGCCGACGGGTTTGAATACGGCCTGGGCGCCGAAATCGGTATTTCCACCAATCGTCTGCATGTGCGCGGCCCGGTGGGTCTGGAGGGATTGACCACGCTGAAATGGATCGTGTTGGGGCGCGGGGAGATCCGGGAATAGCCAAGCCACGCCGGATTGGCCTGTTTGGCGGCAGCTTCGATCCGCCGCATGCCGGTCATGTGGCGCTGGCGCGCGCGGCGTTGGCGCGCCTGCCGCTGGATGCGGTCTGGGTGATGCCGGTGGGCCGGCCCGTGCACCGGAGGCTTTCCGGTCGGGCGGATGCGGCGATCCGGCTGGCATGGCTGCGCGCCATCTTCGCCGGGGCTTCGCGCATTCGGGTGTTGGATCGGGAGGCGCGATCGGAGCAGCCGGCGCCGACCATCGAGACGCTGCGGTGGCTGCGCGCGGAGCGGCCGGATGTGTCGCCGGTGCTGCTGTTGGGCGCGGATGCGTTTGTCGCGATGCCGGACTGGGTGGAATATCCGGCGCATGTCCGGTTGTGCGATGTGGCGGTGTTTGCGCGGGCGGGCGTGCCGTTGCCCCGGCTGGAGGGGTGGCGCGAGGTGCCGACAGAGGCGTTGCGCGCGCCGGGCGCTGGCCGGGTGACGTATGTGGCGGGCGCGTTGCCCGATGTGTCGGCCACGATGATTCGGGAGTTGGCGGCGCGGGGGGAGCATCTGGAAGGGAGGGTTCCCGAATGCGTGCGCAAGGATATCGAACGGGCCTATGCGGCCAGGGAGCGAACGTGAGCGGACAACTGGAACAACTGACGGACGACGTGATGCGGGCCATTGAGGATCGCAAGGGTGTGGACGCGCTGATTCTGAACGTGCGCGGTCGCAGCGCGGTGACGGATTGTTTCGTGTTGGCTTCCGGGCGCAATCCGCGCCAGCTCAAGGCGATGGCGCAGGCGGTGGTGGAGGTCGCGCACCGACACGGGCTGGCCACGCGCATCGAGGGGCTGGATGCGGCGGAGTGGCTGTTGATCGATTTGGGGGATGTGGTCGTGCATTTGTTTCTGCCCGAAGTGCGCGAGACATTCCAGCTGGAGCGGTTGTGGGCCGAGCCGGCCGGGGGCGAGGGCGGCGACGCCGCGTGAGGCTGCGGCTCATTGTCGTTGGTCGCGGCGCGCGTGACCTGGCCGCCTGGGAGCGGCGTTTTCTGGATCGGTTGCGCCCCTTCGCGCCCTGCGAGATCGTGGAGCTGCCCGAGGGGCGTGGCAAAAGGCCCGAGCAGCGCATGCGCGATGAGGCCCGGCACATCCTGTCGCGAACACGGGCGTATGTCCTGTTCGACGAGCGCGGACAGGAGATGAGCAGCCAGGCATGGGCGTCGTTTTTCGGCCGACAGCGTGGTGACGCAGTGGTGGATTTCGTGATTGGCGGGGCGGGTGGCGTGGATGCCTGCGTGCGCCAGGAGGCGCGCGCTGTGTGGCGGTTGTCGGCGCTGACGTTGCCGCATCAGCTGGTGCGCGCCTTGGCGCTGGAGCAATGCTACCGCGCCTTGATGATTTTGCGCGGCCATCCCTATCATCACGCATGATGCGCGTTTGGCTGGCCTGGTGCGCGGCGGTTCTGGCGGCGGGATGGATGCTGTTGCAGGCGCCGCCCGCTCAGGCGGCCGGAAACGACGTGCGGGCGAAGATTGGCCAGATTCGGCAGGAGCGCGCCAGGGTGCGGGCGCTGGCCCGCCAAATGGAGGCGCGGCTGGGGCGGCTGGGCCGCGAGCTCGGCCGCCTCGACCGGGCGCTGGTGGAAGCCGGCCGCCGCCTGCGTGAGGCCGATGCGGCCGTGCGCCAGGCGGATGCGAGGCTGAAGGCCTTGCGGGAGCAACGTATGCGGTTGAAACGTCGGGCGGACAGGCTCCGGCGAATGATGCGGCACGAGGCCGATGCGGCCTGGCGGCGCGCGCAGACCGGCGGGCCTGCCCGGGCGTGGCTGGATGCATTGACCGGCGATTCGGTGGCCGATGCGCCGCACCGGCAGTATCTGCTCTCGCGGCTGGTGCGGGCGCAGGCGATGCGGCGACGGGAATATGCGCGCGTGACGGATGCATTGACCCGGACGGAAGCGAAGCTGGCAGCCGAGCGCAAGGAACTGGCGCGCCTGCGTGACGAACGGCGCGCGCGACGGGCGGAACTTCTGGCCAGCCGACGGGCCAAGCGGGTATTGTGGGACAAGGTGCGGCGCGATGTGCGCCTGCAGAAGGAACGCGATGCCGAGCTGGCCAGACAGGAAAAGGCGCTGACGAAGTTGCTGGCGGAGATGGCTGGCAGTGGCCTGCGCGAGGCCGATGCGCGCGCGCGGCAGATCCCGGTGCGCAAGCTGCGGGGGCGTTTGCCGTGGCCATTGCAGCAAGGGCGCATCGTGGTGCGGTTTCATTCCCGCCCCGCGCCCGGGCGGCCGCGGCTGGCTGGCGTTCAGCTTGCGCCCCGGCGCGGGCATCGGCAGGTTAGGGCCATTGCGCCGGGCCAAGTGCGCTATGCGGACTGGTTTGGAGGCTATGGCCTGATGATGATTGTCGATCACGGCGATGGCGTGGTGACGGTCTATGCCCACAACGATGCGCTCTACCGGCAGGTGGGCGACTGGGTGGAGACCGGCGATATGCTGGCCGACGCCGGCAGCACCGGGTGGGTCGAGAGCGTGCGGCTCTATTTTGAGGTGCGCGATCGCGGCAGGCCGTCGAATCCCGCGCGATGGTGCCGGAAACATCGGGCGACGCAGGCAAAACGATGAGCGAGGTGAGCGAATGAAGATGGTGCGACGGATGGCGGTGATGGCCGGTTTGGGTGTGCTGGCGGCGGGCGGCGCGCTGGTGTGGAATGCAGTGGCAGATCGCGACGCCGCGGCGGCGACGGACTATCGCCAGTTGCAGAAGTTTTCCCAGGTCATGGACATGGTGAAGCGTTCCTATGTGAAGCAGGTCGGTGACGAAAAGCTGATCGACGGCGCATTGGCGGGCATGCTCTCCAGCCTCGATCCGCATTCCACTTACATGACGAAGGACATGTACCGGCAGATGCAGGTGGACACCACGGGCCAGTTTGGCGGGCTGGGCATCGAGATCTCCAGCACCCAGGGCGGCATACTGGTGGTGGCCCCGATCGAGGACACGCCGGCATGGCGCGCGGGGGTGAAGGCCGGCGACATCATCATCCGTATCGACGAGCGCATCACCCGCGACATGAGCCTGCCCGAGGCGGTGAAGCTGATGCGCGGCAAGCCGGGCACGGCCATCACGCTGACCATCTTTCGCAAGGGCGAACATGCGCCGCTGACGTTCAAAATCGTGCGCGATGTCATCAAGGTGAAATCGGTCAAGGGCGAGCTGATGGCGCCGGGTTATGTTTGGCTGCGCATCACCCAGTTCCAGGAGCGCACGGCCCAATCGTTGCGGGAGAAGATCGCGGCGCTGAAGAAGGCTTCGGGAGGGCATGTGTATGGCGCGGTGCTCGATCTGCGCAACAACCCCGGCGGGCTGCTGAATCAGGCGGTGGCGGTGGCCGATCTGTTCCTTGACAGGGGGAAGATTGTCAGCACCAAATCGCGCACGGGGCGCGACATGGCGTTCGCGGCCCGGCCGGGCGATGTGCTGGCCGGCGCGCCGCTGGTGGTGCTCATCAACCATGGCTCGGCTTCGGCCTCCGAGATCGTTGCCGGCGCGTTGCAGGACAACCATCGTGCCATCCTCATGGGGGTCAAGAGTTTCGGCAAGGGCTCGGTGCAATCGGTGGTGCCGCTGCCCGATGGCTCGGCCATCAAGCTGACCACGGCGCTCTACTACACGCCGAGCGGGCGCTCCATTCAGGCCGAGGGCATCACGCCGGATGTCGTCGTGCCACAGGTGCGCGTGGTCAAGGCCGAGAAACAGGATGACGCCACCGCGGTGTTCGAGCGCGACCTGAAGGGGCATCTGGACCGGCCCGGCGCCAGCGGCAAGCCTGGCGCGGCCGGGAAGGGGGCGTCGTTCCGGCCGAGCGACCGGATGCAAAGGATGCTGGAGCGTGACAATGTGCTTCAGCGGGCGCTGGACATGCTCAAGGGGCTGCATGTGCTGCATGCCCGCGCCTGATCGGCCATGGCGCGCGTGACCCGGCAGCGGCGAAGCCGGCGGCGCGGAAAGCGGCGGGCTGTTCGCTCGCCGGTATGGTTGAAGCCGCTCTTGGCGGCGGTGTTGGCCATGCTGGTGCTGGCCATCTGGTCGGGGGCGCGCCATGCGTCGCTGATCGGGGATTCGGCGGCCTCGCTGCCGCCGCCGGCCTCGCCGCCGGTGATCTACGAAGACATGCAGCGGCTTTCGGCGATTCGGGTGTTGGAGGCTGCGCGCAGGCAGGAGGCGGAACGGCGCCGTAAGGCGCGATCGCCGGTTGCCGGCATGGCGCTGGTCATGGACGATGTGGGCTACGATCTGGCGGCCCTGCGCCGGGTGTTGCGCCTGCCGTGGCCGGTGGCGATTTCGGTGTTGCCCGATGCGCCGCATGCCGTTCAGGCGGCCCGCATGGCGCATGCGGCCGGCCATGTGGTGATGTTGCATCTGCCGATGGAGCCGGCCAACCCCAAATACCGCGCCCGCATGGATGCCGGTTTCCTGCGAGCGGACATGGGCCGCGAGGAGGTGCGCCGCATTGTGCTGACCGATCTGGCGCGTGTGCCCTATGTGGCCGGCATCAACAATCACATGGGCTCGCGCCTGACGACGATGGAGCAGCCGATGCGGTGGGTCATGGAAATCTGCCGTGAGAAAGGGTTGTTTTTCGTGGATTCGCGCACGACCAAGGATTCGGTGGCCGCGCGCATGGCCCGCGAGGCTGGCGTGGCGTGGGCCGAGCGCCGGGTGTTTCTGGACGACAGTGTTGCGCCCACGGCGCTGGCGGCGGCATGGAGAGCGGCCATGAAACGGCTGAGCCGTGGGCAGCCGGTGATTGTGATTGCGCATCCGCACCCGGAAACGCTGGACTTTCTGGAGGCGCGCGCCGGCAAGCGGATGCCGGACATTCGGCCGCTGACGGCGCTGCTGAGCGGTGGCGCGCGACAACACGCCGGGCCGGTCGGGGAGGAACGTCATGAGCAATACGCCGCCAACTGAACAAGCTGCGGGGGTTGAGGATCTCGGTGCACGTCGGGCCCGACAGTTGGCCGAGGAAAATCGCCGCCTGCGCCAATA
>CAYVBG010000049.1:0-9347 GCA_964449205.1 uncultured Zetaproteobacteria bacterium
ATCATGTCCGCGACCCGCAGCTTGTAGTACTGCGCGACGGTCTTCTGGATGTTCATCTGTACCGGCGCGGCGAGGGTGTGAAACAGGACGATGCGACCGCTCTGGCCTGGTATCGCAAGGCGGCGGAGCAGGGGTTCGCGCCGGCCGAGAATGCGCTGGCCTACATGCATGCCACCGGTCGCGGAACCACGCGGGATGTGAAGGTCGCGTGGCGGTGGTTTGAGCGCGCGGCGAAACACGGGCTGGCGCTGGCGCGGGAGAATCTGAACACACTGAAGGGAAGCGGCCCGGGCAAGCGCAGGGCGGAGGGACTGGGCATGCTCAGTCTGGCCGTGCCGGAGGGCACGCGCACCGGGCTGTTGACGCGCGCTGGCGCGAATGACGCGCCGTTTGACATTCACGACCAGCCGCTGTTCTGATGATTCTGCCCGCGCCGGCGGGCGTTTGTTGCGTTCAATGCGCGCATTTGTGTATCATTCACCACGTTTCGGGTGCTCCCGAGGCCGTTCGGCCAAGGGAGTGAAACGGGAAGTCCGGTGCGATTCATGCCCGATGACGGGTGAATCAAGGCCGGCGCTGCCCCCGCAACTGTGAGCCGGACGAATCCATGCACACGCCACTGGGCAACCGGGAAGGCAGGCATGGAGGAGGACGAAGGCAAGCCAGGAGACCGGCCCGGAACGACTGCGCGGACGACGCCTCGGGGTGAGGGCGCGATGCGGTTGAACCACGACGGGCACGGTTGCCGGGCCGTTTTCCGGTCATCCCGTCTGCCTGTCGGCGTTGGCCTGTCGTTTCCGACCCTTGCGGTGTTTGCGCATCATCACGCACGGTGGGTGCATTCAAGGAGACGACAAGCATCATGAAAACACACAAGCATATCTATGGCCTGGCCATGTTGGCCGGGCTTGGCGCATGGGGTGGCGCGGCTTTCGCCGCGCCGGCGTCGAATGAACTGGTGGTGACGGCCAGCCGCTTTTCGCAGCCGGCGGCGTCCGTCAGCGCCGATGTCACGGTGATCGACCGGCAGCGCATCGAGCGCGCGCAGGCGGTCAATGCCGCCGATTTGTTGCGCGCGTTGGCGGGCGTGGATGTGGCGCGCAGCGGCGGGCCGGGCAAGACGACCTCGGTGTTTCTGCGCGGCGCGAACAGCGGTCATGTGGTGGTGTTGATCGACGGCGTGCGCGTGGGTTCGGCGACGCTGGGCTATTTCGACTGGGCGAACCTTTCGACGGCGGACATCGAGCGCATCGAGATCGTGCGCGGGCCGCAGTCCTCGATCTATGGCGCGGATGCGATGGGCGGCGTGATTCAGATCTTCACCCGCAAGGGCGGCGCGCCGAAGGCGAGCGCGAGCGTCGAGGCGGGCAGCTATGGCACGACGAACACGACAGCCAGCGCAAGCGGCGGGCGGGGCGGCGTGAACTACGCGCTGACCGCTTCGGCTTACCGCACCCAAGGCGTGTCGGCCTGGGCCAAGGGCACGGAGCCGGACGGTTATCGCCGCGATGCGTTTTCGGCGCATCTGGGCCTGCCCGTCGGCAAGGGCGTGCTGGATGTCAGCGCACGGGTGGACAACGGCAAGACAGGGCTGGACGGCTTCAACACGGACAGCCTGACCTACACCCAGCGCGACCGGCAATCGGTGATGCAGGCGCGGCTGGAGCTGCCGCTGCTGGCGGGCTGGACGAGCGCGGTGCAGGCGGGGCGTTCGCTGGATGAGAGCGTGGGGCGCGATCCGGCCAATGCGTTCAACAACGCCGACATCACCACGCGCATCGATCAGTTCACCTGGGAGAATCATCTGGAATGGCGCGGCTGGCAGGCGATGCTGGGCGTGGAGCAGCGGCGGTTTCACGCCATCAACCAGGGCAAGTTCGACAAGCGCCTTAGCCAGACGGCGGCGTTTGCGTCGCTGGCCGGGGGCGTTGGGATGCTGGATGTCAATGGAGCCGTGCGCGCCGACCGCAACAGCGATTATCCGGACAAGACGACCTGGCGCGCGGGCGCGGCGCTGCATCCGGCCCCGTGGCTGAAGCTCACCGCCAACTACGGCACCGGCTTCAAGGCGCCGACGGTGAACGATTTGTATTGGCCGGCTTCGATATTCGCCGCCGGCAATCCGAACCTGAAGCCGGAAACCAGCCGCGGCTGGGATGCGGGCATCGCGCTTTCCGGCGAAGCGGGCGGCACGGCGTGGGATGCGTCGGCCATCTGGTTCAAACAGGATTTCGACAACCTGATCCAGTGGGGATTGAACGGCGGCATCTTCACGCCGACCAATGTGGCCAAGGCGCGCACGCAGGGGCTGGAGCTGCGCCTGAACGCAGGCTGGGGGCCGGTGTTTGCGCGCATGAACTGGACGCTGCTGTCGGCGAAGAACCGCAAGGACGGCACATGGCTGGCGCGGCGGCCGAAGGAGTCCGGCAGCGTGTTGCTCGGCGTGCATGCCGGTGCGCTGGCCCTGGAGGCGCAAACCTTCATCGTCGGCCCGCGCTTCTCCTCCGCCGGCAATGCCAATCCGATGCGCGGCTACCACAGGAGCGATGTGCGCATGAGCTGGGCGGTGAATGATGTCTGGTCGTTGAAGGCGCGCGTCGAGAATCTCGAAAACAAGCATTACGAAGAGGTCAAGGGCTATGGCGTGCTGGGCCGGGCATGGTATGCCGGGGTGAGCGCGAGCCTCTGATGCGGCGGCGGGCCGGTACGCGGTGGGGTGCGGCCCTGGCGGCTGCGCTGGCCGCGCACGGCCTGTTGCTGTTGGCGCATGAGGGGGTGACAGGCGCGCGGGGCGGCGCCGCAGCGAGTGTGCTGGCCGTGCAACTGGTGCGCGCCTCCCGGCCCGATCCCGCTCCGCCGACGCGGCAGGCGGAAATGAAGGCCGCGGCGAAACCTGCGCCGGCGAAGCGGGTTGCGGGATCGGAGCGGGCGGTACGCGCGCGTGCGCAGCGGCAGCCGCCGCATGGTCGGGCGAAGCCGATGGAGGCCCGGCGGGCCGACCGGAAAAGCGAGAGCGGGATGGCGGTGCGCGGGCAGGCATCGGGCGGAAGCCTGGCGGCGGTGCGGCCGGCCGGAGGCCGGAGCGGGGACGCGGCGGCGCGTGTTGTGCCCGAGCGGGCGCGCGGGCCGTTTCTGGCTCATGTTCGCTACCCCTGGCAGGCTCGGCGCATGGGTTGGCAGGGGCGTGTGGAGATTGCGTTCGCGGTGGCCAGCCGGCGGGTGCGGGAGGCGCGCGTGCAAACGACGAGCGGCTATCCGGCGCTGGACGATGCGGCGCTGGCGGGTGTGCGGCAGGCTGGCGCGGTGGCGCTGGCCGATGGCCGCTATGTGCTGCCGGTGCGTTTCGTGTTGCGGTGAGGCGGATGATGCGTCGCGCGGTGCTCCGGCTGGCCTTGCTGGCATGGGTGTTTGGGGCGGCCTTGACTCCGGCGCGTGCGGCGGCGGATGCCCCGCCGCGCGTGCTGGCGCTGGCGCCGCATGTCTGCGAGATGATGTATGCCCTGGGCGCGGGCGATCTGTTGGTCGGTGGTGTGGACTATTGCGACTGGCCGGCGGCGGCGAAGCGCCTGCCGCGGGTGGGCGGCTACCGGCGGGTGGATGTCGAGGCCGCGCTGCGCCTGCGCCCGACGCTGGCCGTGGCGATGGACGGCGCCTTGCCGGGGCTGGAGAAGCTGCGCGCCTTCGGTGTGCGGGTGATGGTCAGCAATCCGCAGACGCTGCACGGCGTGTTGGCGGACATGCGCCGGCTGGCGGAGGCGGTCGGGCGTCGCGCGTCGCCCTTTCTCGATCGCTGGGCGGGCCGGCTGGCGCGGCTGGAATCGACCCGCCCCGCGCATCCCGTGCGTGTGTTCTATGAAATCTGGCCCGATCCGCTGCTGGCGGCGGGCGGGCGCACCTTTCTCAACGATGCGATCCGGCTGGCGGGCGGCGTCAATGTGTTCGGCGATGTGGCGATGGAAGCGCCGAGGGTGAATGTCGAGGCCGTGGTGCGGGCGAATCCTGCGGTGATTGTCGTGCCGCTGGAAAATCGGACACTGGCGGCGCGCCGGGCATTCTGGCGGCGCTGGTTGCCGCAAGCGCGCGTGATCGGTGTGAACCCCGATCTGATGAACCGCCCCGGCCCGCGCCTGTTGGACGGCGTGGCGCGGTTGCGGGTGGCCTTGGGCATGCAGCCGGGCGCGGCGGCGGGCCATCGGCGGGCGGCGCGGTGAGCAGATTGATGATTCATGTCGTGGGGATGAATCGGTGCACATTGATCGGACACGGGGCGACGGCATTGACTTTTGCCTGTATGCGCGCACGATGCTGATGTTCTCGGTTGGGATTTTGACGGAAAAAGGAGTTCGGTTGGCTTGATACCCCATCAGACGCGCTTTTTCTCATGCATGCTGACGGGCAGGACAGGTGGTGATTCGGTGTATTCTCTTGGACGCACCTTGATGGATGCCCAAGTGGATCTGAATCCGCATCAGGTCGAGGCGGCGCTGTTCGCCTGCAAGAACCCGCTCTCCCGTGGCGTGATCCTGGCCGACGAGGTGGGGCTGGGCAAGACCATCGAAGCAGGCCTGGTGCTGGCCCAGTTCTGGGCCGAGCGCAAGCGCAAAATCCTCATCATTGTCCCCGCCAATCTGCGCAAGCAATGGCATCAGGAGCTGCTGGACAAGTTTGCTCTGGATGCCCGGATTCTGGAATCGAAAAGCTACAACCAGCTTCGCAAACAAGGCGCGGCCAACCCTTTCGACACCGAGCAGCCGGTGATCTGCTCCTACCAGTTCGCCAAATCGAAGATTGACGATGTACGCGCCGTCCCCTGGGATCTGGTGGTCTATGACGAAGCCCACCGACTGCGCAATGTCTACAAGAAGAGCAACGTCATTGCCAATACCCTCAAGGAGGGGCTGGCGGGGGTGAAATCCAAGGTTCTGCTCACCGCCACGCCGCTGCAAAACTCCCTGTTGGAGCTTTACGGCCTGGTCAGCATCATCGACGAGCGGGTATTCGGTGATCTGGACAGCTTTCGCCGCCAGTTCGCCCGGCTGAACGACGAGCATGTATTCCAGCAATTGCGCCAGCGTATTGCCCCCTTGTGCAAACGCACCCTGCGTCGGCAGGTGGCACACAGCATCTCCTACACCAAGCGTATCCCGCTGGTGGAGCAGTTTACCCCCAGCCAGGATGAACAGCGGCTGCGCACCTTGGTGGCTGATTACCTGCGCCGCCCGGAACTCAAAGCCCTGCCCAGCAGTCAGCGGCAGCTCATCACCTTGGTCATGTGGAAGCTGCTGGCCTCATCCACCCACGCTATCGGTGGTGCACTGGGCGCCATGGCCAACCGGTTGGAGGCCATGCTGGAAAAGAGCACCGAAGCCGAATCCCTGTTGGAATCGCTGGATCGGGACTACGAAGCCCTGGATGAAGATGCCGAGGAATGGGAGATCGAGCTGGCCAACCAGCGCCCGGACGAAAAGGACAAGCAAGCCATCCGCGCCGAGGCCGCCGAGCTGCGGGCCTTCGAATCCCTCGCCACCAGCATCCGCGACAATGCCAAGGGCGAAGCCCTGCTCAAGGCGCTGGATCGCGCTTTCAAGGAACTGGATCGCCTCGGCGCACCGCGCAAGGCGCTCATCTTCACCGAGTCTCGCCGCACCCAGGATTACCTCTATGGCCTGCTGAAGGACACGGACTGCGGCGATGGCATCGTACTGTTCAACGGCACCAACGACAGCGCCGAGGCTCGCGCCATCTACAAGGCATGGCTGGAAAAACACGCCGGCTCGGACCGCATCACTGGCTCCCGCACTGCCGATACCCGCGCCGCGCTGGTGGAGCATTTCCGCGACCGGGGCACGGTCATGATCGCCACCGAAGCCGGAGCCGAAGGCATCAATCTGCAATTCTGTTCGTTGGTCATCAACTACGATCTGCCCTGGAACCCGCAGCGTGTCGAACAGCGCATCGGCCGCTGCCACCGCTATGGCCAGAAATTCGATGTGGTGGTGGTCAACTTCGTCGATCTCAGCAACGAGGCCGACGCCCGGGTCTATGAACTGCTGGAGCAGAAGTTCCAGCTCTTCAGCGGCGTCTTCGGCGCCAGCGATGAAGTCCTCGGCGCCATCGGCTCCGGCGTGGACTTCGAGCGCCGCATCGCCGAAATCTACCAGCAATGCCGCGACCCCGAGACCATCCGCCAGCACTTCGAGCAACTGCAACAGGAACTGGCCAACGAAATCAACGAGGCCATGGTCAAGACCCGCGACATCCTGTTCGAGCACTTCGACGAACAGGTGCTGGAAAAGATTCGCACCGACAGCACCGAGACCCGCAGCCGTTTCGAACGCCTGTTCATGGAAATCACCCGCGCCGAACTGAAAGACCACGCCCGTTTCGACAACCAGGGGTTCGAACTCCACAGCCTGCCCGACGAGGCGCTGAAAGACCGGGTCCCGCTGGGGCGCTACGAACTGTCCCGGCGCAGTGGCGATGCCCACCTCTACCGGCTGGGCCATCCGCTGGGTGAATATGTGCTCCAGCGGGCCAAATCGCGCCAGCTACCTCCCGCCCGGCTGGTGTTCGATTACGACGCCTACCAGGGAGGCAGGCTCAGCACCCTGGAAGCCTGGCGCGGTCAAAGCGGGCTGCTCACGGCGCAACTGCTCACCATAGAATCCCTGGGCGGTCTCGAAGAACACCTGCTCGTCTCCGCCATCACCGACAGTGGCGAACGGCTGCCCGAAGACGACCCAGAAAAACTCCTGCGTCTGCCTGTAAGCTGTCAGGAACAAACCAGCACAATACCAGCCGATCCCAAGCTGGAGTCCGACCTGCTCGAACGCAAGAACCACCTCGCCGAACAGATCAACCGCCGCAACCTCGGCTACTTCGAACAGGAAGTGCAAAAACTCGACGCCTGGGCCGACGACCTGAAAGTCGGGTTGGAGCAGGAAATCAAGGAGATCGATCGCCAGATCAAGGAAGTCCGCCGCACGGCCGCCACTGCCCCCACGCTGGAAGAAAAGCTCAACTGGCAAAAACAGCAACGCGAATTGGAGCGCAAGCGCAACAAACTTCGCCGCGAGCTGTTTGACCGGCAGGATGAGGTGGAGGAGAGGCGCAATGAGTTGATTGCCGAGCTGGAGGCCCAGCTCGCGCAAAAGGCCGAAGAGCTGCTGTTGTTTACGATTGAATGGGAGTTGATATGAATTTGCGGCCGACAACAATTGGAAAACAGAAATGAAACCCGTCAACGATTCCAACCAGATCACCCGCCTCGTCTTACGCGGCTACAAATCCATTGCCGAGTGCGATATCGAGATGGGCAGATTGAATGTGTTGATTGGCGCCAATGGTGCGGGTAAATCCAATTTCATCAGATTCTTCCGCCTCATCCAGCGTATTCTCGATCAGCAGCTTCAACTCATGGTTGGAGAAATGGGTGGGCCGGATGCCTTGTTGCATTTTGGGCGCAAGACAACCGAAGAGCTGCATGCGGAACTCTATTTTGGCAACAACGGATATCGCTTCACTCTACGTCCGACGGAAGACAACCGCATGATGTTTTCCCGCGAGGCATTGTGGTGGAACCAGCACGGCGACTGGCGCCCCCGGTCCGGCCACTTTGAAACCTATGCCGAGGAGCAAAAGCGTAAAACGCGCATTTATGATTTTGTTGTGCCGGCCATGCGTAGCTGGCGCGTATATCATTTCCATGACACCAGCCGCAGCGCACTGGTCAAACAGGTGCACGGTATCAATGATAACGAATATCTGCGGGAGGATGCACGCAATCTTGCGGCCTTTCTCTACCGGCTGAAACAGCTTCACGAAACGCACTACAAACGCATCGTCAAGGCGGTGCGGCTGGTTGCCCCCTTCTTTGGTGACTTTCACCTAAGACCCAGTGTCGAAAACAAGGAAAAGATCCTGCTCGAATGGACCGAGACGGGGCAGGATATTCCCTTCACGGCCAGCGCACTCTCGGATGGCACATTGCGCTTTATCTGCCTGGCCACGGTGCTGTTGCAGCCGGAAAGATTCATGCCGGCGGCGATCATTATCGATGAGCCCGAACTCGGGTTGCATCCCTACGCCATCACCGTTCTCGCCGGATTGATGAAAAGAGCTTCCGAGCGCCACCAGCTCATTGTTTCCACCCAGTCCGTTGAACTGGTGAACGAGTTCGACGCCGAGGATCTTATCGTCGTGGACAGGGCCGGTGCGGCATCCACCCTGAAGCGACTGGACACCGGGGCGCTACGCGAATGGCTGGCGGACTACAGCCTGGGCGAGTTGTGGAAGAAGAACCTTCTGGGCGGGAGGCCGGCCCGATGACCCGTGCGTATGTTCTCGTGGAGGGCCAGACCGAAGAGACCTTCGTCCGCGAACTGCTTGCGCCACACTATAGCCCTCGGGGCCTCTATCTCACTCCCATCGTGGCCGCCACCAGCCCGGGACACAGGGGCGGCATCGTGCGCTATTCCCAGGTGCGTCCACAAATCGAACGGCTGTGCAAACAGGATACGAACGCCTTCGTGACCACGATGTTCGATCTCTATGGGCTGCCAAACGATTTTCCAGGCAAAACTGGACCCGAGTGGGCCCGTCAGGGCAACGGTCGCGACAAAGCTGCCTTGGTGGAACAGGCGATGATGCGGGACATCGGCCGGCAAAACTTTATCCCCTATATCCAGGTTCATGAATTTGAAGCTCTGCTTTTCGTCGAACCGTCGTGTTTCCACGGCTGGGCAGACGCGAACGTGGCGGCAACACTGTCAGCGGTGCGTGCCACAACCGAACCGGAAGCGATCAATGACAATCCCCGAACAGCGCCATCCAAACGCATTCAGGCCTGCATGCCGGATTACCAGAAAACCGTTCACGGTCCCTTGATCGCATTGGATATCGGTCTGGATGCCATGCGTGCGGCATGCCCCCATTTTTCGGACTGGCTGCAACGGCTCGATGTGCTGGTTGATTGACGGAAATACAGAATGACCAAGAAGCAAAAACTCGAACTCACCTGGATTGGCAAGGACAAACGACCCAAGCTGGAGCCGCGGATTCTGTTGGAGGATCCGGAGAAGTCCTACCATGCCAAGCACCGGGTGACAGAGAACGACATCTTCGACAACCGGTTGATCTTTGGCGACAACCTGCTGGCGCTGAAGGCGCTGGAGCAGGAGTTTGCGGGGAAGGTGAAGTGCGTCTTCATCGACCCGCCCTACAACACCGGCAGCGCCTTTACCCACTATGACGACGGGCTGGAGCATTCCATCTGGCTTTCATTGATGCGCGACCGACTGGAGGTTATTCGTAATTTGTTGTCAGAGGATGGTTCGTTGTGGATCACC